>NZ_JBSGIV010000002.1:0-212322 GCF_053605225.1 Micromonospora sp. NPDC003944 | reverse complement strand
CCTCCAGCGCCGATGGTACTGCACTCGTGAGGGTGTGGGAGAGTAGGACGCCGCCGGACAATCTTCCAGTCGAGGGCCGCCCCATGAGGGTCGGCCCTCGACTGCGTAGCGCCATTGGTGGCGCAATCAGGAAGGATGTACCTGTGAGTTCAGGACCGCAGGGCGGAGATCGTCCCCGTCGTTACGAGGACCGTACTGACGGTGCGGGCGGACGCGACCGCGGCCCGCGCCGCGATGACCGAGACCGACCCCCGTACCGGGGAGACCGCGACAGCGGCGGCGCCCGAGGCGGATACGCCGGCGGCCGCGATTCTGGCTCCCGTGGTGGTGACCGGGACAGCTCGCGCTCCAGCGCCCCCCGTGAGGGCGGCTACCGCGGCGGCGACCGCCGCGAGGGTGGCTACCGGGGCGGCGACCGCGACGGCGCTCCGCGCGAGGGTGGCTACCGGTCCGGTGCTCCCCGTGAGGGTGGCTTCCGTGGTGGGGACCGCGAGGGCGGTTTCCGTGGTGGCGACCGTCGTGAGGGCGGTTTCCGTGGTGGTGACCGTGACGGTGGTTTCCGGGGCGGTGATCGTCGTGAGGGCGGTTTCCGTGGCGGTGACCGTGACGGTGGTTTCCGGGGTGGGGACCGTCGTGAGGGCGGTTACCAGGGCGGCGATCGCACTCGGTCCGGCCCGCCGCGTGAGGGTGGCTTCCGTGGTGGCGACCGCGACGGTGGCTTCCGGGGCGGTGATCGTCGTGAGGGTGGCTTCCGTGGCGGCGACCGCGACGGTTCGCGTTCGGGTGCTCCGCGCGAGGGTGGCTTCCGTGGCGGTGACCGCGACGGTGGCTTCCGCGGCGGTGACCGTCGTGAGGGTGGTTTCCGTGGCGGTGACCGCGACGGTGGTTTCCGTGGCGGTGATCGTCGCGAGGGTGGTTTCCGTGGCGACCGTGACGGTGGCTTCCGCGGCGGGGACCGTCGTGAGGGCGGTTACCAGGGCGGGGACCGTACTCGGTCCGGGCCGCCGCGTGAGGGTGGCTTCCGGGGTGGCGACCGCGACGGTGGCTTCCGGGGCGGCGATCGCCGTGAGGGCGGCTTCCGTGGCGGCGACCGCGACGGTTCGCGTTCGGGTGCTCCGCGCGATGGTGGCTTCCGCGGCGGTGACCGCGACGGTGGTTTCCGGGGCGGTGATCGCCGTGAGGGTGGTTTCCGGGGTGGGGACCGTCGTGAGGGCGGTTACCAGGGCGGGGACCGTACTCGGTCCGGGCCGCCGCGTGAGGGCGGCTTCCGGGGTGGCGACCGTGATGGTTCGCGCTCGGGTGCTCCCCGTGAGGGTGGCTTCCGGGGCGGTGACCGCGATGGTGGCTTCCGGGGCGGTGACCGTCGTGAGGGGGGTTTCCGTGGTGGGGATCGTCGTGAGGGCGGTTACCAGGGCGGGGACCGTACTCGGTCTGGGCCGCCGCGTGAGGGTGGCTTCCGCGGCGGTGACCGTCGTGAGGGTGGCTTCCGGGGCGGCGACCGCGACGGTGGTTACCGGGGCGGCGAGCGCACCGGCGGTTCTCGGGCCGACGAGCGGCCTCGTCGCGAGGGGGAGTTCCGTCGCGACGACCGCGCGGGTGGCTCCGAGTCGTTCGAGGGCGGGCGTGCTTCGGCCCCGGCACTGCCGGACGACATCGTCGCGACCGACCTCGACAAGGACGTCCGCGCCGAGCTGCTCTCGCTGAACAAGCCGGTCGCCGAGACGGTGGCCCGGCACCTGGTCGCCACCGGGCAGCTGATCGACGAGGACCCGGCCGAGGCGTTGGCGCACGCGCTTGCCGCCCGGCGGCTCGCGTCGCGTATCGCTGCGGTCCGTGAGGCGGTGGGCCTGGCCGCGTACCACGCGGGGGAGTGGCAGTCGGCGATCGCCGAGCTGCGCACGTACCACCGGATGAGCGGGTTGCAGAGCCACCTGGCGGTGCTCGCGGACTGCGAGCGGGCTCTCGGCCGGCCGGAGCGCGCCATCGACCTGTTCCGTGGCGCGGACCGGGAGAAGCTGGACCAGGCCGTGGCCATCGAGCTGCTGATCGTGGCCGCTGGGGCGCGCGGTGACCTCGGGCAGAAGGACGCCGCGGTCGCGATGCTCCAGGTCCCGGACCTCACCAGCGAGGCGACCGTGCCGTGGACGGCCCGGCTGCGGTACGCGTACGCCGACGCGCTGCTCGCGGTGGGGCGGCGCGAGGAGGCACGTGAGTGGTTCTCCCGGGCCGCCGACGTGGACACCGAGGGCGAGACGGACGCCGCCGAGCGGTTGCTCGAACTCGACGGCGTGGTCATCGAGGGTGACGACGAGGACGAGGCCACCGAGGAGATCGCCGCCGGACCGGGCGCTCCTGGCGCGGTGCCGGCCCGACCGGACGCCGACCTGGCCGGTGACGACGACGAGGACGACGACGAAGACTTCGACGACGACGAAGACGACGACGACGAGGACGAGGACTTCGACGACGACGAGGAGGACGCCGCTGTCGGTCGTCCCGCCGACGACGAAGGCTTCGACGACGAGGACGAGGACCGTCACCCGAGCGGGAGCGGCAACGCCGACGCGGACACCGCTGCCGACAGCGGCGTGACGTCCGGCAGCGCGGCAGCTAGCAACACGGCGGGCGGCAGCGTGGCGGACGGGAACACGGCGGACGCCGACGGGACCGTGCTGCCGGCCCGGGACGACGAGTCAGGGTCGACGCGGCGGTGAGCGCGGGCGTGGGGGAGCGGCTGGTCGACGGGTACACCCTCGTCGTCTTCGACCTGGACGGCGTGATCTACCTGATCGACCGGCCGATCCCCGGCGCCGTCGAGACGGTGGCCCGGCTGCACGCCGAGGGACGGGCGGTGGCGTACGCCACCAACAACGCGTCCCGCCGGTCCAGCGAGGTCGCGGACCTGTTGACCGGGATGGGTGTGCAGGCCCGGCCGGAGGAGGTCCTGACCTCCGCCGCCGCATCGGCCGAGTTGCTGCGCGACCGGCTGCCCGCCGGCGCGTCGGTGCTCGTGGTCGGCGCGGAGGCGCTGCGGGCGGAGCTGCGCGCGGTTGGTCTGAACCCGGTCACCGAGGCCGACGAGAAGCCGGCGGCGGTGGTCCAGGGGTACGGGCCGCAGGTCGGCTGGGCCGAGCTGGCCGAAGCGTCGATCGCGGTGCGGGCGGGTGCGATCTGGATCGCCACCAACACCGATCGGACCCTGCCCAGTGGGCGGGGACCACTGCCCGGCAACGGGTCGCTCGTCGCCGTGCTGCGGACGGCGTTGGAGCGGGACCCTGACGTGGTGGTCGGCAAGCCGGAGCCGGCGCTGTTCGAGACCGCCGCCCGGCGCAGTGGCGGTGGGCGGAGCCTGGTGGTGGGTGACCGGCTGGACACCGACATCGAGGGTGCCCGCCGGGCCGGGCTGGACAGCCTGCTGGTGCTCACCGGCGTGCACGGCGTACCGGATCTGCTGGCCGCCGAGCCGCGGCGCCGTCCCACGTACGTGGCGAAGGACCTGGCGGGGCTCTTCGACCCGGCTGCCGTCGTGCGGGTCCCGGGCCCGGCGGACGCCGGCGGTTGGTCCGTGACCGACCGGGACGGCACGCTGGAGTTGGCGGGGGCCGGTCGACCGCTGGACGCGGTGGCCGCGCTCTGCGCGGTGGCCTGGTCGGCGCCGGTGCCGGCGCTGCCGAGGATCCGGCCGGTGGGCCCGGATGCGGCCCACGCGGTGGAGAGTCTCGGGCTGACCGCGGCGGCGTGAGCCGGCGGCGGTCGTCAGAGCAGCTTGCGCAACTTCAGCAGGTCGAACGGGTTGGCCTTGATCGACACCCGGCGGGAGGTCACCGCGCTGGTGACGTCGAGGTCGCCGCGCACCAGGGCCAGCAGGTCGTCGCTTGACGTGCTCAGCGCGATCTTGGCCTTGGGGTCGTCGCCGTCGGTCAGCTCGACCAGTCGGCCGCCGGTGATCCGGCCGTGGAACGCGGTGTCCAGGTCGGTGATCCGGCAGGCGAGCGTCCGGTCCAGGTCGATTCGTTCGCGCACGGTCTCGGCGTTGCGGTCCAACCGGGCGGCCAGCTCCTGCAACGCCTGCCGGCACTCGTCCACGCTGGCCACATCTCCCCCTCGGTGATCGCCACGCCGTCCTCGGCACCGTACCGCACGGGTCGGTCCGGGGTGCCCGGTAGCGTGACACCTGCACACCTCGCCCCGTGGAAGGACTCAGGCATGCAGGACGCGTGGCGCGCCTACCTCGAACTGGCCATGGGCCTCACGGAGGCGCCCCGGAAGAGGGCCCAGGACGTGGCACGTCGCCTCGTCGGCTCCGGCGGTGCGACCGCCGCCCAACTCCAGGCCCTCGGTGAGGAGTTGGTCAGCACCGGCGCCGCCAACCGGGAGGCGCTGACCAAGCTGGTCCGTTTCGAGGTCGACCGGGCGCTCGGCGCGGTCGGTCTGGCCACCGCCGACGAGGTGGCCGAGCTGACCCGGCGGGTGCACGACCTGGAACGGCAGTTGCGGGAGGCGCGGTCCGTCGAGTCGGCCGGCGGCCCGACGCCGCAGCCCGACCCGACCATCGCCGCGCGACCCGGCTCCGGTCTCGTGCCGTCCGACGCCCCCGCCGGTGCCCCGGTCTCCGCGCCGGCGGCGAAGAAGGCCGTGGCGAAGAAGGCGGTCGCCAAGAAGGCAATCGCCAGGAAGCCGCCGGCGACGGTCAGCCGCACCGCTGACGAGGATGCCCCGACGCCGGCGGTGATGCCCGCCAAGAAAGCGGTCCGTAGGCAGCGCCCGGACGACGCCGAATGACCCGGCCCGGTCCACCGCCCGGCGGGTCGTTCCCGGCCCGGCCCGGTCCACCGCCGGCTACCCGCCCCGCGCCGCCGCCGGACCTGGGAGACGACGAGCCGCGGCACCCGGCGGTGGACGCCGCGGTGCGGGCCATCGCGAACGCGGCGACGCTCGCTCCCGCCGACCAGATCGCCCAGTACGAGGCGGCCTACGAGACCCTGCGGGAAACCCTCGCCACCATCGACCAGACCTGAGCGCGACGACCAGGCCTGAGCAGACCGGAGAACCACCCATGGCACGTCGTAACCGGCTGGACGCCGAACTCGTCCGCCGCGGTCTGGCCCGCTCCCGTGAGCAGGCCGCCGCGTTGGTGGAGGCCGGCCGGGTCCACCTGCGGGGCGTGGTCGCCCGGAAGGCGGCCGCGATGGTCGACCCCGCCGACCCGCTCCTGGTGACCGGCGCGGACCCGGCCGAGGAGTACGTCTCCCGCGGCGGGCACAAGCTCGCCGGCGCGCTTGCCGCGTTCGCCCCCGGTGGGTTGCGCGTCGCGGGGCGGCGGTGCCTGGACGCGGGAGCGTCGACGGGTGGGTTCACCGACGTGCTGCTGCGCGCCGGCGCCGCCGAGGTGGTGGCCGTGGACGTCGGCTACGGGCAGCTCGCCTGGCCGCTGCGTACCAACGAGCGGGTTCGTGTTCTGGAGCGGACGAATGTCCGTACCCTCGAAGCGGACGCGATCGGCGGGCCGGTCGATCTGACGGTGGCCGACCTGTCGTTCATCTCGCTGCGGCTGGTGTTGCCGGCGCTGGCCGGCTGCACCCGCGACGACGGCGACCTGGCGCTGATGGTGAAGCCGCAGTTCGAGGTCGGCAAGGAGCGGGTCGGCGCCGGCGGTGTGGTCCGCGACCCGGAGTTGCGCGCCGAGGCGGTGTTGGACGTGGCCGCGGCGGCCGCGGGGCTCGGTCTCGGGTTGGCTGACGTGGCGGCCAGTCCGCTGCCGGGGCCGAGCGGCAATGTGGAGTTCTTCGTATGGTTGCGCCGGGGCGCACCAGCGGCCGACCCGCAGCGGGTGCGGGCCGTGGTGGCGGCCGGGCCGGAGGGCTCGACGACGGCCGGTGAGGTGCCGGGCGTGGCGGCGGAGGAGGTCGCAGGGTGAACGCGCGCAGCGAGGGCGCCGCGACGACACGCGGCGGGAGTCGGGCGACGGTGGTGCGACGCCGCCCGGTCCAGGACGGGCGGGCAACCCGATGAGCCGGACCGCGCTGTTGGTGACCCACACCGGCCGTCGGCGCAGCACGGAGCACGCCCGGTCGGTCGCGGCCGACCTGATCGACGCGGGTTTCGAGGTACGGGTGGTCGCCGACGAGGCTGACGACCTCGACCTGCCCGGTGTGGTGCCGGTCGCCGGTCCGCAGGCCGCCGAGGGCGCCGAGATCGTCTTCGCGCTCGGCGGGGACGGGACCTTCCTGCGCGCCGCCGAGCTGGCCCGGCCGGCGAAGGCGCCGCTGCTCGGCATCAACCTCGGCAAGGTGGGTTTCCTGGCGGAGGCGGAGATCGACGACCTGGACACCGCGGTACGGGACGTCGTCGGGCGCAACTACACGGTCGACGAGCGGCTCACCCTGGACGTCACCGCCGAGTTCGACGGCGGGCCGACCATCGAGTCGTGGGCGCTCAACGAGATCAGCATCGAGAAGGGCGAGCGGGCCCAGATGCTCGAGCTGCTCGTCGACGTGGACGGCCGGCCGTTGTCCCGCTACGGCTGCGACGGTGTCGTCTGCGCGACGCCCACCGGCTCCACCGCGTACGCGTTCTCCGGTGGCGGCCCGGTGGTCTGGCCGGAGGTGGAGGCGCTGCTGTTGGTGCCGATCAGCGCTCACGCGTTGTTCAGCCGCCCGTTGGTCACCGCCCCGACGTCCACGTTCGTGATCACCGTCGACCCGTTCACCACTCTCGCGGTGCTCTCCTGTGACGGCCGGCGGGTCTACGACCTGCCACCCGGTGCGCGGGTGACGGTGCGTCGGGGCGCTCTGCCGGTGCGGATCGTGCGGTTGCGCCCCCGTCCGTTCACCGACCGGCTGGTGGCCAAGTTCGGCCTTCCCGTGCACGGTTGGCGCGGCAGCCGCCGGTGACCGTGGCACACACCGTCGGTGGACGTGAGTTGTCCACCTGGCGACATGTCGCCGCTGCGGCGGCGGGTGACTAGTGACCAGGCGATGTGCTCCGTCGCAGACTCCGATCGGCTCTCATCTTTGGATGGTGGGCCTGGAGGAGTAGAGGAGCGCATCGCATGCACTGGTCCCCCCGCTGGCTCGCGGTCGGCGCGGTCGGCGCGTTGGTGGTCGGCGTCGCCGCACCGGCGTCCGCCGACCCGCCCGCCCGGCCCACCGGCCCGACGTCGGGCACGCCCGCCCCGCACGCCGCACCTGTCCGCATCACCCTGATCACCGGCGACCAGGTCGACCTGGTGACGGCGGCGCCCGGTCGGGTGGCCGCCACCGTCCGCCCGGGTCCCGGGCGCGAGCGGATCGTCTTCCAGACCACGCAGGTCGACGGCTCGCTGCGGGTGTTGCCCAGCGACGCCCTGCCGTACGTCTCCAGCGGGGTTCTCGACGCCAACCTGTTCGACGTGCAGGGGTTGGCCGCCGACGGTTACGGCGACACCGCGCGGGGCAACCTGCCGCTGATCGTGCGGTATCAGGAGCCGGCCGCCGGCCGGGTGCGACCTCTCGCCGGCGCCACCGACGCCCGTGCCCTGGAGAGCATCAACGGTGCGGCGCTGCGGGTCGGCAAGGGTGACCTCGGTGGTCTGTGGAGCACGCTCGCCGGTACGCCGACCACCCGGACCACTGCCGCCGCGCCCCGGCTGGGTGGCGGCATCGCCCGGGTGTGGTTGGACGGGAAGGTCCGGCCGACGCTTGAGCACAGTGTGCCGCAGATCGGCGCGCCGACGGCCTGGGCCGCCGGGCGGGACGGCAGCGGTGTGACGGTGGCGGTGCTCGACACCGGTGTCGATGCCACGCACCCCGACCTGGCCGGTCGGATCGCTGAGGCGCAGGACTTCTCCGGTAGCGGCAGCGCCCGCGACGGGCACGGGCACGGCACCCACGTGGCGGCCACCATCGCCGGCAGCGGGGCGGCGTCCGACGGGCTGCGCAAGGGCGTCGCGCCCGGTGCGCGGCTCCTGGTCGGCAAGGTCCTCGACGATGGCGGCTCCGGCTACGACTCGTCCATCATCGCGGGCATGGAGTGGGCCGCCCACTCCGGCGCGAAGGTGGTCAGCATGAGTCTCGGCGGTGACCCGACCGACGGCACCGACCCGATGAGCCAGGCGGTCAACGACCTGTCCGCCGAGACCGGGGCGCTGTTCGTGGTGGCCGCCGGCAACGCGGGCGCGGCGCGGACCGTCGGTACGCCCGGCGCGGCCGCGGCGGCGCTCACCGTCGGCGCGGTGGACCGCGACGACAACCTGGCCGAGTTCTCCAGCCGTGGTCCGCGGCTCGGCGACAACGGCCTCAAGCCGGAGATCACCGCGCCCGGCGTCGGCATCGTCGCCGCGCGGGCTGCCGGCACCACCATGGGTACGCCGGTGGGCGACGCCTACACGACGGCGTCGGGCACCTCGATGGCCACGCCGCACGTGTCGGGGGCAGCGGCGATCCTCGCCCAGGAACACCCCGACTGGACCGCCGGGAAGCTCAAGGACGCGCTGGTGAGCACCACGAAGGCGAACCCGGCGCTCACCGTCTTCGAGCAGGGCGCCGGCCGGGTCGACGTGGCGCGGGCGCTCGGGCAGCGGGTGTACGCCTCGGCCACCGCCGACTTCGGCCGGATCTCCACCGGCGGCGCGGCGGTCGAGCGGACCGTGACGTACACCAACGGCACGAGCGTCGCGCAGACCCTGCGGCTCGCCCTGGACCTGCGCAACATGGACAGCGGTGCGGCCGAGAGCGACGGGGTGGCGGTCGGCTCCGGCACGGTGACCGTGCCGGCGGGTGGCAGCGTGGCGGTGCCGCTGCGGGCCGACCCGGCGAAGCTGGCCCGGGGCCCGCACGGTGGTTGGTTGGTGGCGACCGGGACGGACGGGGTGGTGGTGCGCACGCCGGTCGGGCTCACCGTCAGCGGCCCGCTGCACGAGGTCACCGTGAAGGTGTTGGGCCGGCAGGGTCAGTTGGCGCTCTCGCCGGCGCTGACCCTCTTCGGTGAGCAGCCCGAGTCGGACTACTGGGGCTGGTGGCCCGGCGAGGGCACCCTCCAGGTCGAGGAGGGCACGTACCTGCTGACCGCTCTGGTCGAGCACGGTGCCCCGCTGGACGAGCAGATGACCCAGACCGTCGAGCCGGAGCTGGTCGTCGACCGGGACCTGACCGTGGTTCTCGACGCCCGCCGGGGCACGCCGGTACGGGTCGAGACGCCGAAGCCCAGCGAGCAGCGGGCCACGCTCAGCTGGTACGTGCACCGGGTGTTGGGCAACGGCCGGCAGATCGACCACGGGGTGATGGCCTACAGCACCGTCCAGCAGGTGAACGTCACGCCGACCCGGCAGGTGCGTGAGGGTGAGTTCGAGTTCGCCTCGCGCTGGCAGCTTGTCGCGCCGATGGTGGACGCGACGATCAGCGGGGTGTCCGGTCCGTCGGACATCAACCTCCTGGGAAGCTCACCGGCGCCGACCGGTCGGCGCAAGCTGCCGCTGGTCTGGGCCGGTGCCGGAACGCCCGCCGAGCTGACCCGGGTGCGGGGCGCCGCCGCGCTCCTCGCCACCGATCCGAACCGCTCCGAGGAGGAGCAGGTCGCGGCCGCCGCGGCTGCCGGCGCCGCCGCGGTGCTGATCGTCCGTCCGCAGGACCAGAGCGCGTGGACGGTGTGGCGGCCCGCCGGGGAGCGGCTGCCGATCCCGGCGATGGCGGTGGCGTACGACGACGGGCAGCGGCTGATCGCGGCGGCGCGTAAGGGCCGGGCGACGCTGGACCTGACGTTGACCGTGGACAGCCCCTACCTGTACGACGTGTGGCAGGTGTCGAAGGGTCGGGTGCCGGAGCGGGTCGTGCACACGGTGACCGCGAAGAACACCGCGGAGGTGACCGCGAGCTACGGCGACATGGGCGCGGGGTGGGCCACCGAGGAGCGCTTCGGCTGGCGTCCGTGGCAGACGTACGCCTGGAACGACGACCAGCGGCTGGTCCGTAACGGCACCATCCGGCAGGAGTTGGTCAGTGCCGGGGACAGCTGGTGGCAGCACCGGGTGCTGCACAAGTCGATGTTCATGCAGTGGGGGCAGTTGACCGGCGGTCTGACCGAGCAGCCGCGGCGGTATGCCGCCGACGACCGGGTGACCGAGACCTGGCACGCGCCGGTGGTCCGTCCGGCCGTTCCGGTCAGTGGTGCGCCGGTGCCCAGCCGCAGCGGTGACAGCCTGGACCTGCGGGTGCCCGAGTTCGTCGACGCCGGCGGGCACGTCAGCGTGGCCGGCACCAGCGAGGAGTCGGACAGCGTGCGGGTGCGGGTCAGCCGCGACGGGCAGCAGATCGCGGACCTTTCCGACGGGTGGGCGTCGGTGCCCACGACCGCGGGGGCTGCCCGCTACCGGCTGGACGTGACGACCGGGCGGTCGTCGGCCGACTGGCGTTACGGCACCCGGACCGACACGGCGTGGGAGTTCACGTCGGCCCGGCCGGTGGGTGACACGGCCAGGCCGTTGCCGCTGCTGCAGGTGGACTACCGGGTGCCGGCCGACCTGCACGGCACGGTACGCGGCACGGGGTCGCACCAGGTGGGGCTGACCCTGCGCCAGCCGGCCGGGGTGCCCGCGCCGACCGGAACCAGCGTCCGGGTGCAGGTCTCCTTCGATGGGGGCGTCACCTGGCGTAACGCGCGGACCGTGGGGTCGGGTACCCGGTACACCGCCACCGTGCCGGCGGGGCGCGGAACGGTGTCGCTGCGGGTGCACGCCACCGACCGGGCCGGGAACACCGTCGACCAGACGGTGCTCCAGGCGTACGGGCTGCGCTGACCGGAGTGGGGCGGGGCGACTGGGCGCCCCGCCCCGTCCGGTGGAGGGGTCCACCGTCGGCTGACGGTGGACCCCTTCGGCGTCAGAGCCAGCCGCGTCGGGCCACCTGGAACGCCAACCCGGGCCGGGTGTCCACGCCGGCGGCCGCCATCAGGTCGGCGATGCGGCGTTGCACGGTCCGTCGGCTCACCCCGAGCTGGGAGGCGATGGACTTGTCCGGTACGCCCGCCACGAACAGCGACAGCAGTCGGGCCTCGTCGGCGTCGGGTTGGTAACCGTCGCCGGGACGGTCCTCGGGTTCCGGGCGTCGCGTCTCCGGCGTCGCGGCGGTGAGGGGGTCGTCGAGCCGGAGCCGGGTGGCCACCCGCCAGTGGCTCTCGAAGAGGGCGAGCAGGGCGTCGAGCAGTTGGCTACGGCCGATCACAGCGGCGCTCGGCTCGCCGCCGGCGAGGTCCGGCACCAGCGGGCAGATGGCCGTGCGGGCGTCCACGATGGCCAGTCGGACCGGCAGCCGGTCCAGGACGCGGGCCTGCTCACCGGCGGCGACGCCCTTGGCCAGGTCGGCCAACGCGCCCTGCTCCAGCAGCAGGTCACGCTCGTAGATGGCCCGGTAGCTGACCCCACGGGCCAACGCGTCGAACTCCTCGACGTTCTCCGGGCCGGCCATGGCCAGGGGGTTGGCCCGGCAGAACCAGAGCACCTCGGTACGCGCGGAGTTCTGCAGGTCGCGGAGGCGGTCGCGCAGAACCCGGGCGCCGGTGATCACCTCCACGAGGTGGTCGACGTGGTGTCGGCGCAGTCCGGAGCGGTACTCCTCGGCCAGTTGGGTGACCAGTCGGCGGGCCGTCTCCAGGTCCTCCTGGCGGCGCAGCAGCGTCGCGCCGAGGGCGACGTCCGGGGCGGTCGGGCGCAGCGGGGCGTCCGGGTCGTTGTCGCTGCGCTGCACGAGGCCCTTGCCGCGCAGCGCCTCGACCTGCGCGACGACCTGCTCGCGGGGGCGGTGCAGGCGACGGGCCAACTCGTCGATGCGGGCCGTGGTGAGCTGGAGCAGGCAGCGGTAGAGCTCCTCCTCAGCCGGGGTCAGGCCGATCACGTCCAACACGGGGCAGAACTGTACGTCGGCCGGGTACGGGCCGAACCCGGGCCCGTCGGCTGGTCAATTGTCGTGCCTCGCGTCTACTGTCGGTGGCTGTGCTGGACGAGCTGCGCATCACCGGACTGGGCGTCATCGAGGACACCACGCTGCCGTTGACCGGCGGCATGAACGTCATCACCGGCGAGACCGGTGCCGGCAAGACGATGGTGGTCACCGGCCTCGGTCTGCTCTTCGGCGGTCGGGCCGACGCCGGGCGGGTCCGTGCCCAACCCGGCCGGGCGGTGGTGGAGGGGCGGCTGCGGCTGCACGGGCGGGTCGCCGACGCCGTGCACGCGCGGATCACCGAGGCCGGTGGCGAGCCCGACGAGGACGGCTCGGTGCTGCTGAGCCGCACGGTGACGGTGGAGGGGCGCTCGCGCGCCCACGTCGGCGGCCGGAGCATGCCGGTGTCGATGCTCGGCGAGGTCGGCGAGCAGGCGGTCGCCGTGCACGGTCAGTCCGACCAGTTGCGGCTGCTGCGCCCGGCCGAGCAGCGGGCGGCACTGGACCGGTTCGCCGGCCCCGCGCACGAGAAGCTGCTCGACGCGCTGCGGGAGGCGTACACCCGGTGGCGTCGGGTGGTCGACGACCTGGCCGACCGGCGGCGCAACGCCCGCGAGCGCAACCAGGAGGCCGACCTTCTGCGGTTGGGTCTCGACGAGATCACCCGGGTCGATCCGCAGCTCGGTGAGGACGACGAGCTGAAGACCGAGGCGCAGCGGCTGGAGCACGCCGAGGGCCTGCGCACGGCCGCGCAGATCGCCCAGCAGTGCGTGGCCGGCGGCGCGGAGGTCGCCGACGAGACCCCGGACGCGGCGGCGCTGCTCGGCACCGCCCGGCGGACGCTCGAGGCGCAGTCCGGCACGGATCCGGCGCTCGGTGAGCTGGCGGCCCGCCTGGAGGAGGCGGCGACGCTTGTCACCGACGTGTCCGCCGAGCTGTCGGCGTACCTGGCGACGTTGGACGCGGACCCGGCCCGGTTGCAGCACGTCTACGAGCGGCGGGCCGCGCTGCGCGCGTTGACCCGTAAGTACGCCGACGACGTGGACGGGGTGATCGCGTGGGCCGATCGGGCCCGCACCCGACTGTCCGACCTGGACATGTCCGACGATGTGCTCGACGAGTTGGACCGGGAGGGTCAGCGGCTCGCCGTCGAGGTGGCCGACCTGGCGGGGCGGGTGTCCACCTCCCGGCAGGAGGCGGCGGTCCGTTTCGCCGATCAGGTCACCGTCGAGCTGGCCGGTCTGGCCATGCCGCACGCGCGGATCGAGGTGGCGGTGCTGCCCCGGCCGGCCGGGCGGGCGGAGCCGACGCTTGAGGTCAACGGCGTCGAGGTGGGTGTCACCCCGGACGGTGGTGACGAGGTGGAGTTGCGGTTGCTGGCCCACCCGGGTGCGCCGTCGCTGCCGTTGCAGCGCGGTGCCTCCGGCGGTGAGCTGTCCCGGGTGATGCTCGCCATCGAGGTGGTGTTCGCCGGTTCCGGTGGCCCGCCCACGTTGGTCTTCGACGAGGTCGACGCGGGGGTCGGCGGGCAGGCGGCGGTGGAGATCGGCCGCCGGTTGGCCCGGTTGGCCCGCAGTCACCAGGTGTTGGTCGTCACGCACCTGCCGCAGGTGGCCGCGTTCGCCGACCGGCACCTGGTGGTGGCGAAGGACACCGGCGGGGCGGTGACGACAAGCGGGGTCCGGGTGGTGGAGGACACCGAGCGGGCACGGGAGTTGGCGCGCATGCTTGCAGGTTTGCCCGATTCGGATCTGGGTATCGCTCACGCCGAGGAGCTTCTGGCCGTGGCCGCCAAGGAAAGGCGGTTGTGACGCCGCGTATTGTGAGCGCAAGCACACCGGCTTGTGCCGGTGTGTGCTTCCCTGGGTAGGCGGCCCTGCTCAGGCATGTCGCGACAGAAAAGCCTGCCTCACATGCCAGGATGGTCACGATGCGTCTACCCACGTTGCGCCGGAACCGGAACTCCGACCCGGGCAGAGTCCTCGGCACCGCGCGCCTAGACCGGCGGACGAAACGCCTGGTCGGTCGGCTGCGCCCCGGTGACATCGCGGTCATCGACCATGTGGACCTGGACCGGGTGGCGGCCGACTCGCTCGTCGCCGTCGGGGTCGCGGCGGTGCTCAACGCCAAGCCGTCGGTCTCCGGCCGTTACCCGAACCTCGGCCCGGAGGTGTTGATCGCCGCCGGCATTCCGCTCCTCGACGACCTGGGGGAGGGCGTCTTCGAGCGGATCCGCGAGGGCGACCAGGTGCGCATCGAGGGCAACACGGTCTTCGCCGGTGACGAGCCGGTGGCCCACGGCAGCCTTCAGGACGCCGAGTCGGTCGCCAAGGCGATGGCCGACGCCCGGGAGGGTCTGTCGGTGCAGTTGGAGGCGTTCGCCGCCAACACGATGGACTACCTGCGCCAGGAACGCGACCTGCTGCTCGACGGTGTCGGTGTGCCGGACATCGAGACGCAGATGCAGGGTCGGCACTGCCTGATCGTGGTGCGTGGCTACGACTACAAGGCCGACCTGGACGTGCTGCGCCCGTACATCCGGGAGTTCAAGCCGGTGCTCATCGGCGTGGACGGAGGCGCGGACGCGCTGGTCGAGGCCGGCTACACCCCCGACATGATCATCGGGGACATGGACTCGGTCACCGACGACGTGCTGCGCTGCGGCGCCGAGGTGATCGTGCACGCGTACCCGGACGGGCGCGCGCCGGGCCTGCCCCGGGTCAACGGTCTCGGTGTGCCGGCGATCACCTTTCCGGCGGCGGCGACGAGCGAGGACCTGGCCATGCTGCTCGCCGATGAGAAGGGCGCCTCGCTGCTGGTCGCGGTCGGCACCCACGCCACCCTGGTCGAGTTCCTCGACAAGGGCCGCGGCGGGATGGCCTCGACGTTCCTGACCCGGCTGAAGGTCGGCGGCAAGCTTGTCGACGCCAAGGGCGTGAGTCGGCTCTACCGGCAGAGCATCTCCGGGTCGTCGCTGCTGCTGCTCGTGCTGTCGGCCATCGCGGCGATGGCGTCCGCGGTGGCCGTGTCGACAGTCGGGAAGGCGTACCTGGGCGTGGTCGCCGAGTGGTGGGACAATTTCGTGTTCCAGCTGTACCGGCTCTTCTAGTTCCCGACCGATCAAGAGGCTGCAAGCGTGATCAACTTCCGCTACCACGTGGTGTCCCTCACCGCGGTCTTCCTGGCTCTGGCGATCGGTCTGGTGGTCGGCACAGCCGCCCTCAACGGCCCGGTCGCCGACTCCCTCGAGGGACAGGTCACCGGGCTGCGCAAGGACAACCAGCACTGGCGTCAGACGGTCAGCAACATGGAGAAGCAACTCGCGCTCGAGGAAGACTTCGCCGAGGAGACCGCTCAGCTCCTCCTCCCCGGCACCCTCACCGGGCGTCGGGTCGTGGTGCTCAGCCTGCCCACCGGCCGCGACCACACCGAGGCCGTGCTGAAGAAGCTCCAGCTCGCCGGGGCCACCATCACCGGACAGGTCGACCTACAGGACAAGTTCATCAACCCGGACAACAACTCCAACCTGCTGGAGTTGGCCGTCACCGCCGCCCGCCCGACCGCGCAGACCACCGGCCTGCCCGGCAACGGGCACGGGGTGGAGACCTCGAGCGCGCTCCTCGCCAGCGTCCTGCTGGACCGGCCCCAGGGCGTCACACCGGTCAGCGACGCCGACCGGCGGGCGGTGCTCGCCGCCTACAACAACGCCGGTTACCTGACCACCGACAGCAACAAGGTGACCGCCTCGGCGGAGGCGGTCGTCGTGATCAGCGGCCAGCCGTACGTCGACAAGGACTCCGACAAGCGGGACGAGTCGGTGGTCAACGTCGCGGAGCAGTTCGACCGCACCGGTTCGATCGTGGTGGCCGGGAACGGGTCGGTCGGCGGCAACCTCGTCGGTGTGGTGCGCGGCGACCCGGTGCTCGCCCAGACCATCTCCACGGTCGACAACGCCAACACCGTGCAGGGTCAGGTCGTCACCAGCCTCGCCCTGGTGCAGCAACTCGTCGAGAAGAAAGCCGGGCAGTACGGCGTCGGCGACAACGCCGCCTCCGGCCTGTTGCCTAAACTGCCCCAGTGAGCGAACGACGTACCCCCGTGTCCGTAATCGCCGAGGCGACGCGTGAGCGAGCGAGCCTGAGGCACCGCAGCGAGGTGGCCGCATGAGCGCCCTGGGCCGGCTGTTGATCGCCGGCGCGGGTGCCGCGGCGGCCCGGTACGCGTTGCGGGAGGCGCGTACCTCGCCGGCCGGGCCGGCGTTGGAGCGCACCAACTTCCGTGGCCGCACGGTGAGCCTGGCCGCCGGGCCGGCGCTCGCCGCCGGCGCGGCCGCCGCCGGCGCGTTCGGTGCCACCGGCGGCGCCGCCGGTGGGGCCGCCCTGGTCGCCGGTCTCGGCGCCGGCGGTGTCGGCCTGTACGACGACGTGGTCGGCGCGCGGCCGGAGCAGAAGGCGGCCAAGGGCTTCGCCGGGCACCTCGCCGCGCTGCGCGAGGGGCGGGTCACCGCGGGTCTGGTCAAGGTCGTCGGGGTGGGTGCCGCCGGGCTGGGCGCCGCCGCGCTGCTCGCCGCCGACCCCCGGGTGTCCGCGCACCCGCGCCGGCAGCGCCACGGCGCGTTCGGCCGGGGTGTCGACGTGCTGCTCGGCGCCGGCGTGATCGCCGGCACGGCCAACCTGCTCAACCTGCTCGACCTGCGGCCGGGTCGGGCGATCAAGTCCGGGCTGCTGCTCGCCGCGCCGCTGACCGGCGGGCCGCAGGGTGGCATCGCCGCGGGTGCGGCCGGTGCAGCCGCCGGGCTGCTCCGCGACGACCTCGCCGAGGACGTGATGCTCGGCGACAGCGGCGCGAACGCGCTCGGGGCGCTGCTCGGCGTCGCGCTGGCCGCCCGCAGCGGCCCGCTCGGGCGGGCCGGTCTGCTCGCCGTCCTGGCCGGGCTGACCGCGGCCAGCGAGAAGGTCAGCTTCACGGCGGTGATCCAGCGGACCCCGGGGCTGCGCGAGCTCGACGCACTGGGCCGACGCGCCGACTGACGTGAGTAGACCGGCACCCCTCGCCGGCGCCGGCCGGCTGGCCGGGGCAGCCGCGCTCATCGCCGTCCTCACCGTGGCCAGCCGGCTCGCCGGCTTCGGTCGTACCGCCGTGTTCACCTGGGTGGTCGAGCAGAGCGACCTGGGCGGCATGTACGTCATCGCCAACACGGTGCCGAACATCGTCTTCGAGATCGTCGCGGGCGGGGCGCTGGCGAGCCTGGTCGTGCCCCTGCTGGCCGGAGCTGTCGCGGCGGAGGACCGGCGGACGGTGGCGGCGACCACCGGCGCGCTGCTCACCTGGACGGTGAGCCTGCTGGTTCCGCTCGCCGTGCTCGTCGTCCTGTTCGCCGACCCGATCATCGCGGTGATCAGCGAGGGGCGGTCGGCCGCGGAGCTCGCCGCCGGCGCCCGGATGCTGCGGGTGTTCGCCCCGCAGTTGCCGCTCTACGGGATCGGCATCGTGCTCACCGGTGTCCTGCAGGCGCACCGACGCTTCGCCTGGCCGGTCATCGCGCCGCTGCTGTCCAGCCTCACCGTGGTCGTCGTCTACGTGGCCTTCGGGGCCGCCCAGGGCCGGGGCGTGTCGGTGGCCCAGGTCGGCCGCAGCGGCGAACTGCTCCTCTCCGGCGGCACCACACTGGGCGTGGTCGTGCTCTCGCTGTCGCTGCTCATCCCTCTGCGGCGGCTGCGGGTGCGACCCCGGTTCGGGTACGCCTTCACCGCTGACGCGCGGGCCCGGATCGGCGGGTTGGCCACAGCCGGCGCGGTGACCGTGGCGGCGCAGCAGGTCGCGCTCCTGGTGGTCCTGAACCGGGTCTCCGGCGGCCCCACCGGCTCACCCCAGGTGTTCAACCTGGCCCAGGCGATCTACCTGCTGCCGTGGGCGGTCCTCGCCGTGCCGCTGGCGGTGGCGTCCTACCCCACGCTCGCCACCGCCAGCGCCGCGGGCGACGAGGACGGTTTTCGGCAGACCCTCTCCGGCGCGGTCCGTGGCGTGCTGCTGTTCAGCTGTCTCGGCGTCGCGGCGTTGATCGGCACCGCGCAGCCGGTCGCCGCCCTGTTCTACCCGGACAACCCGGCGTCCACCGCGGCGGCGATCAGCGGGTTCGCGCCGGGTCTGCTCGGCTACGGCCTGTTCGCGGTGCTGTCCCGGGCGCTCTACGCGCGCGGCGACACCCGGTCGGCGACGGTGGCGATCACCCTCGGCTGGCTTGTCGTCCCGGCCGTGGCGCTGCCGTTGACGGTGCTGCTCCCGACCGCCGACCGGGTGTTGGCGGTGACGTCGGCGAACTCGGTGGGGATGCTGGTGCTCGGCGCCCTGCTGCTCCTGGCGGTGCGGCGCGGCGTCGGGCGTGCCGGGTTGGGCGGCGTGGCACGGGCCGGGGCCGCCGGTGGCCTCGCCGGTCTGTTCGCCGGGCTCGCCGGATGGGGTTCGAGCCGCTGGCTCGACCAGTCGGACGGCGGCACCCCGACGGTGGCGGGCGCGCTCGGTCAGGGCATGCTGTCCGGGGTTCTGGTGGGGGTGGTGTTCCTCGCCGTGGTCTGGTTCCTCGACCGGCGGGACGTACAGCCGCTGCTCGTCGGGGTGCTGCGGCGTCTGGGCCGGCGGGGGCCGTCCGGCGGTGCGCCGACACCGGGCGCGGACGCCGCGGAACGGGGCGACGGGAAGGAGACGGCGACGCGATGACTGAGCCACCTCTGCCTGCCGACTGGTCGGGCACCGTCGCGTTGGTGCTGGCGTCCAGCACCGGCGGGGTCGGCCAGCACGTCCGTTCGGTGGCGCGCGGCCTCGTCGCGGGCGGTGTCACCGTCCTGGTCTGTGGGCCTGCCGCCACCCAGGAGCAGTTCGACTTCACCGGGGTCGGTGCGCGTTTCGCGCCGGTGGAGATCCCGGCGAGCCCGACGCCTGCCGACGCGCGGGCGGTGCTGGCGCTGCGTCGGGTGCTGGGCAGCGCCCGGGTCGACGTGGTGCACGCGCACGGCCTGCGGGCCGGGTTGGTCGCCGTGCTGGCCCGTCCGGCCGCCCCGCTGATCGTCACCTGGCACAACGCGGTGCTCGCGCAAGGGCTGCGGGGTGGGGTGTCCCGGCTCGTCGAACGGGTGGTGGCCCGAGGGGTGCGGGTGGCGCTCGGCGCGTCCGCGGACCTGGTGCGTCGGGCCGCCGAGGTGGGCGCCGCCGACGCCCGGCTCGCCCCGGTCGCCGCGCCGACGCTTCCCGCCGCCCGTCGACGCCCGGCGGCGGTACGCGCCGAGTTCGGCGTCCGCCCGGACCAGCCGTTGATCCTCTCGGTCGGCCGGCTGCACCCGCAGAAGCGCTACGACGTGCTGATCGACGCGGCGGCCCGCTGGCGCACGCGTACCCCACCGCCGGTCGTGGTGATCGCGGGCAGCGGGCCGGCGTACCTGCCGCTCGCCGCGCGGACCTCCGCCGCCCGCGCGCCGGTGACCCTGTTGGGGCACCGCACCGACGTGGCCGACCTGCTCGCCGGCGCCGACCTGGCGGTGGTGACGAGCGACTGGGAGGCCCGGCAGCTGTTCGCCCAGGAGGCGCTGCGCGCCGGCGTACCGCTGGTGGCCACCGCGGTCGGCGGGCTCCCGGACCTCGTCGGCGACGCCGCCACGCTGGTCCCCGCCGGCGACGTGGACGCCCTCGACGCGGCCGTCCGCGCGTTGCTCGACGACCCGGCGGCGCGGGCGGAGTGGGGTCGGCGCGGCGCCGAACGGGCCGCGACGTGGCCGACCGAGGAGGACACCGTCGCCGCGCTCGTCGCCCTCTACGCGGAGGTGGCCGGGGGTTCGGCGGGTGCCCCGGACCCCGACGCCCCGAGAACGGGACACCGGTGATGCTGCGCCGAATCGCGCCCGCCCTGTTGACGGTGCTCGTGGTGGCGCTCGGCGTCACCGCGCTCGCCGCGCGCCCACCCCAGGGCACCCCGCAACGCACCGCCGACTTCGTGGTGCTCGCCGGGATCGCCGGGCTGCGCTGGGAGGACGTGGACCCGCAGAGCACCCCGACGCTGTGGCGGATGGCCCAGGACGGGTCGATCGGCTCCCTGTCGGTGCGGTCCGCGCACCGGCCGACCTGCCCGGTCGACGGCTGGTTGACGGTGGGCGCGGGCAGCTTCGCCGCGTGGAACGGCAGCCGGTCGGCCGGCGGGTGCCCGGCGCCGGCGGCGGTGACTGTCGAACAGCCGGACGGCATCGGCGCGAACCTGCCCGACCAGGAGAGCGTGGTCCACTACAACCAGCAACGGCTGCCCTGGGGTGCCCTGCCCGGCTCGTTGTCGGAGTCGGTGCGGTGCTCCGTCGCCGTGGGGCCGGGCGCGGCGGTGGCCGCCGCCCGACCGTTCGGCCGCGTCGACAGGTACGCCCCGGGGCTGCCGGCCGACCCCCGGCCGCTGCTCGGTTCGTGTGTGCTGAGCATCGTCGACCTCGGCACGGTCGAGGGGGTCGACCCGGCGACCCGCGCCGAGGAGGCCCGCGCGGCGGACGCCGAGCTGGCCCGGGTGTTGGCGGCGCGGCCACCGCGGTCGTTGGTGCTCGTCGCGGGGATCTCCGACACCGCCCAGCCGTCGCGGCTGCACGTGGCGGTCGCCGACGGGCCGGGCTGGGAGCGGGGGTGGCTCACCTCGGCCAGCACCGGCCGGGACGGGTACCTGCAACTTGTCGACCTCGCGCCGACCGCCCTCGCCGCGTTGGGTCGTCCCATGCCGGAGCGGCTGTTCCTGGGTCGTCCGGCCGTCAGCACCGGCGGCCGTCCGGCCGACCTGGCCGAGGCCATCGACGCGCCGGCGAACGCCGACCGGGAGGCGGCGGCGCAGCGTTCCGTCTCCGGTCTGTTCTTCGCGTTGCTCGCCGGTGTGCAGGTGCTGCTGGCGTTGGCGATCCTGCCGTTGCTGCGCCGGGCCCGCCCGCACGCCGGCCCGACCGGTCCGACGCCGGTCTCCAAGCGGGTCGTGGCGGTGGTGGAGCTGCTGCTTGTCGCGGCGGCGTTGACGGTGCCGGCGGCGTTGCTCGCCGACGCGGTGCCGTGGTGGCGCGGCGAGCACCCGGGGTGGATCTTCGCGGGGGTGACGGCGCTGCTGGTGGCCGCGGGCACCGCGGCGGTGCGGTTCGCCCCCGGGTACGCGGGCACTCTCGGGCCGGTCGGCGCGGTGGCCGGCCTCGCCACGCTTGTGGTCGGGCTGGACGTGCTGACCGGGTCGCGCCTGCAACTGAACAGCGTGGTCGGCTACTCGGCGTTGCAGGGCGGCCGGTACGCCGGGCTGAGCACGGTGGGGCTGGGAGTGTTCCTCGCCGCCGCGCTGCTCACCGGCGGCTGGTTCGCGCAACGGGTGCCCCGGGGTTGGCGGCCGGCGGTGATGGTGGCGGTGGGTGGTGTCGCCGTGGTGGTGGTCGGCAGCCCGTACCTGGGCGCCGACCCGGTCGGCGCGATAGCGCTGACCGCCGGGGTGAGCGTCGCCGCGGTGATCAGCGCCGGTGGCTGGTTGACGGTCAGCCGGTTGGCCTGGGCCGCCATGGCCGCGCTGGCGGTCGGGATCGGGTTCGCCGTGGTGGACTTGCGGCGGCCGTCGGCGGAGCGGGGCAGCCTGGGCCGGTTCCTGTCCGCGCTTGGCGACGGCACCGGCGGGTTCGCCGTGCACCGTTCCAGCACGGAGAACTTCGAGACGCTTGTCAACAGCCCGCTGACGGTGCTGGCGTTGGCCGGCGGGTTGCTGGTGTGGTTCGCCCTGTTGCAGCCGTGGGGTGGGCTGATGCGGTTGTTCGGCATCTACCCGGCGGTCCGGGCGGCGCTTGCCGGCACGGTGGTCGCCGCGGTGCTCGGTGGTGTGCTCGACGGCGCGGCACTTGACGTGATGGGTGCCGCCGCCGCCCTGGTGGTGCCGATGGCGGCCCTGGCGGCGTTGCGGGTGCTCGGGCACGCCGCGGACCGTACCCGCCCGGCAGCGGGCCGCTCGCGCGCCAACGGCGCCGACGACGACTCGGGGCCCGGTGGGGTCGGCCCGGACGGTGGGGGTGACGGTCCGACCGGCGGCGGTGGGCCGCTGGGCGCGGTGCACCCGCGTCCGATCAGTGGCCCGCCCGCGAGCGCACCGGCGACGCTCACCCGACCGGCGGTGGACCCGTCGGGCGAGGGGGACGCCGACTCGACCGTGAGCGGGTCGGCGACGGAGGCCGCGCCGACGGTGCCCGTGCCGCCCCGTCAGGTCTCCCGGTCATCGACGGAGGTTGCCGCGTCCTGAGCGCCGGGCTTCGCCCGGATGGCCCGCAGGTGTCACAGCCGGGGTGCGGCCTGCGGGTACCCGCCCGGGAGGTGTTACCGTCGAATCCCGTGGATCGCGTGATCACTCTGCTGATCAAGCACGGCGGTCTGCATGACCGCGACAGACGACACGGGAGCAGGCCTTGGCCCCATCAGCACGGACGACCAGGCACATTTTCGTCACCGGGGGCGTCGCCTCCTCGCTGGGTAAGGGCCTCACCGCCTCCAGCCTCGGCAACCTGCTGACCGCGCGCGGGTTGCGCGTGGTGATGCAGAAGCTCGACCCCTACCTGAACGTCGACCCGGGGACGATGAACCCGTTCCAGCACGGTGAGGTCTTCGTCACCGAGGACGGCGCCGAGACCGACCTCGACGTCGGGCACTACGAGCGGTTCCTGGACCGGGCGCTGTCCGGCAAGGCGAACGTCACCACCGGCCAGATCTACTCCGACGTGATCGCCAAGGAGCGGCGCGGCGAGTACCTGGGCGACACCGTCCAGGTCATCCCGCACATCACCAACGAGATCAAGTCGCGGATCCTGGCGATGGCCGACCCGGACGAGGACGGCCAGCTGCCCGACGTGGTGATCACCGAGGTCGGCGGCACGGTCGGCGACATCGAGTCGCTGCCGTTCCTGGAGGCGATCCGCCAGGTCCGCCACGACCTGGGCCGCGACAACTGCTTCTACCTGCACGTCTCGCTGGTGCCGTACCTGGCGCCCTCGGGTGAGCTGAAGACCAAGCCGACCCAGCACTCGGTGGCGCAGCTGCGCAACATCGGCATCCAGCCGGACGCCATCGTGCTGCGCTGCGACCGGGAGATCCCGGAGAAGCTCAAGGAGAAGCTGTCGCTCTACTGCGACGTCGACCGTGAGGCGGTCGTCGCCGCCCCGGACGCCCCGAGCATCTACGACATCCCGAAGGTGCTGCACCGCGAGGGGCTCGACGCGTACGTGGTGCGCCGGCTCGGGCTGTCGTTCCGGGACGTGGACTGGGCCAGCTGGGACGACCTGCTGGAGCGGGTGCACCGGCCCCGGCACACGGTCACCGTCGCGGTGGTCGGCAAGTACGTCGACCTGCCCGACGCGTACCTGTCGGTGAGTGAGGCGATCCGGGCGGCGGGCTTCGGCCACCGGGCCCGGGTACAGCTCAAGTGGGTGCCCAGCGACGAGTGCGTCACCCCGGCCGGCGCCGCTACGGCGTTGGCCGGCGTGGACGGCGTGCTCATCCCCGGCGGCTTCGGCGTCCGCGGCATCGAGGGCAAGATCGGCACCGCCCGGTACGCCCGGGAGGCCGGCATCCCGCTGCTCGGCCTCTGCCTCGGCCTGCAGTGCATGACGATCGAGGTGGCCCGGCACCTGGCCGGGCTGGACGGCGCCAACTCGGTGGAGTTCGACGAGCAGGCGCTGCACCCGGTCATCGCCACGATGGCCGATCAGGAGGACATCGTCGCCGGCCGGGGCGACCTGGGCGGCACCATGCGGCTGGGCGCGTACCCGGCGACGCTGACCGAGGGGTCGCTCGTCGCCGAGGCGTACGGCAGCACCGAGATCAGCGAGCGGCACCGGCACCGCTACGAGGTGAACAACGCCTACCGGGACGCGCTGACCAAGGCGGGCCTGCACATCTCCGGCACCTCCCCGGACGGCCGGCTGGTCGAGTTCATCGAGTTGGACCGGAGCCTGCACCCGTTCTTCGTGGCCACCCAGGCGCACCCGGAGCTGAAGAGCCGCCCGACCCGCCCGCACCCGCTGTTCGCCTCGTTCGTCAAGGCCGCGGTGGCGTACTCGCAGGCCGACCAGTTGCCGGTCGACCTGGACGGGGCGGCGGAGGCCCCGACGACGCGCAAGGCCGCCCGCAACGGCGCCGCGACGAAGGCCGCGTCGGCCTCGTGAGCGCGCGGGTCGGCGGCATCGCCGCGTGCCGAGGGGCGGCGGCGTGAGCGGGGTGGAGCACCGCTACGAGGTGCGGTCCCGGCAGGAGCGGTACCGGGGGCGGATCTTCGACGTGGTCACCGAGGAGGTGACCATGCCCGGCGGTGGGACCGGGTTGCGGGACCTGGTGCGCCACGTCGGTGCGGTGGCCGTGGTGGCGCTCGACGACGCCGGCCAGGTGGTGCTGATCCGGCAGTACCGGCACCCGGTCGGGCGGCACCTGTGGGAGCTGCCGGCCGGTCTGATGGACGTCTCCGGTGAGGAGTTGCCGGCGGCGGCGCTGCGGGAGTTGGCCGAGGAGGCCGACCTCACCGCCGGGCGGGTCGACGTGCTCGTCGACCTGCACAGCTCACCGGGGTTCACCAACGAGGTCGTCCGGGTGTTCCTGGCCCGGGACCTCGCCGACGTGCCGGCCGACGAGCGGCACGAGCGCCACGACGAGGAGGCCGACCTCCAGGTCGTCCGGATCGACCTGGACGAGGCGGTCGCCATGGTCCTGGCCGGTGAGGTCACCAACGCCGCCGCGGTGGCCGGGCTGCTGGCCGCGGCCCGCGCCCGGGACACCGGCTTCACGTCTCTGCGCCGGGCGGACGCGCCGCTGACGCGCTGAGCGTCGCCGCCGGTCCAGCCGGTGGGGGAGTACGCGCCGAAGGGGCCCCGCGGTCAGCCGCGGGGCCCCTTCGTCGGTGCGCTGGTTCAGGAGTCGCGCAGCGGACGGCCCTGGGCGTCCGTGCCGCCGTTGACCAGGATGAGGATGCCGTCGATGACGCCCCAGAGGGCGCCGACGCCGCAGGTCACCAGGCTCACGACGAGCTGGAGAACGGCGATCTTGGTGTGTCCGGTGTAGAACCGACCGGCACCGAAGGTGCCGAGCAGGATGCCGAGGATGCCCGCGACGATCTTGCTCTTGTCGGAGACGCCCTGCGGGTACCCCGGCTGGGGGTACCCGGGCTGGTAAGGAGGAGTGGTCATGGGCGGACACATTAGTGATCCACTCGTCGGCTGTCCGCACCGCCGCCCGGCAGATGGGACGATAATGGTGAAACACTGTCCTGTCGGCTGAGGCGACCCTCGACCGCCGAGCCCTGACACATCGTCAGGCCACCCGGTCAGCGGATGCCACTGTGCTGGCTCGCGACCGCGCCGGGCGGGCCTAGACTGCCGCCGCGGGACCGGTGTACCGCGGTGGCAAAGGGGCCGTCGCGGCACCGAGCAGTCGGGGGAGAGCAGCCCCGAAGAGAGGTGTCTGCATCGTGAAGGTCGGAATCCCACGCGAGGTCAAGAACCACGAGTACCGCGTGGCGATCACGCCAGCGGGCGTCAACGAGTTCACCCGCAGCGGCCACCAGGTCTTCGTCGAGTCCGGCGCCGGGGTTGGCTCCAGCATCACCGACGAGGAGTTCGCCGCCGCCGGCGCGACGATCCTCGCCACCGCCGACGAGGTCTGGGAGACCGCCGAGCTGGTGCTCAAGGTCAAGGAGCCGATCGCCGAGGAGTACCACCGGATGCGTGAGGGGCAGGTGCTCTTCACCTACCTGCACCTGGCCGCCTCCAAGGAGTGCACCGACGCGCTGATCGACCGCGGGGTCACCGGCATCGCGTACGAGACCGTCGAGCTGCCCGACCGGTCGCTGCCCCTGCTCGCCCCGATGTCCGAGGTGGCCGGCCGGCTCGCCCCGCAGGTCGGCGCGTTCTACATGATGCGCACCGGCGGGGGGCGCGGTGTGCTGCCCGGCGGTGTGTCCGGCGTCTACGCCGCCAAGACCGTGGTCATCGGCGCCGGCGTCTCCGGCATGAACGCCGCCGCGATCGCGCTGGGGCTGCAGTCCGAGGTGCTGCTGCTGGACAAGAACGTCGCCCGGCTGCGGCAGGCCGACGCGATCTACCGGGGTCACCTGCAGACCGTCGCGTCCAACGCGTACGAGGTCGAGCGGGCCGTGCTCGACGCCGACCTGGTCATCGGCGCGGTGCTGGTGCCCGGCGCGAAGGCCCCGACGCTGATCTCCAACGAGCTGGTCTCCCGGATGAAGCCGGGCAGTGTGCTCGTCGACATCGCCATCGACCAGGGCGGCTGCTTCGAGGACTCGCGCCCCACCACGCACGCCGACCCGGTCTACAAGGTGCACGAGTCGATCTTCTACTGCGTGGCGAACATGCCCGGCGCGGTACCGAACACCAGCACGTACGCGCTGACGAACGTCACCCTGCCGTACGCCCTGGAGCTGGCCAACCAGGGCTGGCGCGAGGCGCTGCGCAGCGACCCGGCCCTCGCCCTGGGCCTCAACACCCACGCCGGTCAGGTCACCTACGGCCCGGTGGCCGAGGCGCACGGCATGGACGTGCTGCCGTTGGCCGACGCGCTGGCCTGAACGGTGGCGGGCTGAGCGGCGGCACGGACTCCGCCGGCGTGGGCACCCCGCCCACGCCGGCGCTGTTGCGCGCCGTCCGGGGTTACCTCGACCACCTGACCGTCGAACGTGGCCTCTCCGCGAACACGCTCTCCTCGTACCGTCGGGACCTGGAGCGTTACCTGGCGACCCTCGCCGACGCCGGCGTCGACGACCTCGCGTCGGTCGGCGCCGGCCTCGTCGAGTCGCACCTGGCGCGGCTGCGCGCCGGCGACGACGCGCACCCGCCGCTTGCGGTCTCCTCCGCCGCCCGCGCCGCCAGCGCGGTCCGTGGCCTGCACCGCTTCGCGGTGCGCGAGGGCCTGGCCGGCGCCGACCCGAGCCGCGACGTCCGCCCACCCACGCCGCCCCGGCGGCTGCCCCGGGCGCTACCCGTCGACGACGTGGTCCGGCTGCTGGAGACCGCCGGCCCGATCACCGCGACCGGCGACGACGCGCCCCTCGCGCTACGCGACCGGGCGCTGCTGGAGTTCCTGTACGGCACCGGCGCGCGCATCTCCGAGGCGGTCGGCGCCGCCGTGGACGACCTCGACACCGACGAGGGCACCGTGCTGCTGCGCGGCAAGGGCGGCCGGGTGCGGCTGGTACCCATCGGCGGGTACGCCGTCGACGAGGTCCGCGCCTACCTGGTCCGGGCCCGCCCCGGGCTGGCCGCCGCCGGCCGGGGCACCCCCGCGGTGTTCCTCAACGCCCGCGGCGGCGCGCTGTCCCGCCAGGGCGCCTGGGGCATCCTGCGCCGCGCCGCCGCCGGCGCCGGGCTCCCCGTCGACGGGCCCACCGCCGTCTCCCCGCACACCCTGCGCCACTCGTACGCCACCCACCTGCTCGACGGCGGCGCCGACGTCCGGGTGGTCCAGGAACTGCTCGGCCACGCCTCGGTGACCACCACCCAGGTCTACACACTCGTCACCGTGGAGCGGCTGCGCGAGGTGTACACCACCGCCCACCCCCGCGCCCACGGCTGACCCGGCCACGGTCGGCGCCGACACGCCGGGCCGGTGCCGAACCCCCTGCTGGTCGGTGGCGTACAGTCGGCATCGGCGCGGACCTCCTGGAGCGACACGACCGGGGTGCGCAGCGGCGCCGCGAAGGACGTCGGACGGCTCCGACGCCGGGTGGGTCGTCGGGAGGGGGCAACGAGCACATGGCTGGCAACGGTGACCGTGCCGAGACCTGGACGTCGGAGCTCCGCGAGCAGCAGGCCACGCTCGGCGCGGACCTGGGTCCTGCGGACCCGGCTGCCTACACGATGCGCAAGCCCATCCCCGAGCCGATGCCCACCGACCGGCACGGCCCCGCCCGCATCATCGCGATGGCCAACCAGAAGGGTGGCGTCGGCAAGACCACCACCACCATCAACCTGGGTGCCGCCCTCGCCGAGTACGGCCGCAAGGTGCTGCTCGTCGACTTCGACCCGCAGGGCGCCCTCTCGGTGGGCCTCGGCGTCAACCCGCACAACCTCGACCTGTCCGTCTACAACCTGCTCATGCAGGACGACGTGACCGCCGAGGACGTCCTCATCAAGACCGACGTGGCGGGCCTGCACCTGCTGCCGGCCAACATCGACCTCTCCGCCGCCGAGATCCAGCTCGTCAACGAGGTCGCCCGGGAGATGGCCCTGGCCCGGGTGCTGCGCTCGGTCCGCAAGGAGTACGACTACATCCTGATCGACTGCCAGCCGTCGCTCGGCCTGCTGGCGATCAACGCGCTGACCGTCGCACATGGTGTGCTCATCCCCCTGGAGTGCGAGTTCTTCAGCCTGCGCGGTGTGGCGCTGCTGCTGGACACCATCGACAAGGTGCGCGAGCGGCTCAACTTCGACCTGGAACTCGAAGGCATCCTCGCCACCATGTACGACAGCCGCACCACGCACTGCCGGCAGGTCCTCCAGCGGG
Source organism: Micromonospora sp. NPDC003944 (assembly GCF_053605225.1). Classification (NCBI taxonomy): domain Bacteria; kingdom Bacillati; phylum Actinomycetota; class Actinomycetes; order Micromonosporales; family Micromonosporaceae; genus Micromonospora; species Micromonospora sp. NPDC003944. The sequence continues at coordinate 183,883 of NZ_JBSGIV010000002.1, read as the reverse complement.
TGGTGGAGGCGTTCGGCGACAAGGTCTACCAGACAGTCATCACCAAGACGGTGAAGTTCCCCGAGTCCACCGTGGCCGGTGCCCCCATCACGACGATGGACCCGGCCTCATCCGGGGCCCGTAACTACCGTCAGCTGGCCCGCGAGGTGATCGCCGCCCAGTCGGAGCGGTAGCCGGAACGCCCGGTGCCCGCCTCGTGGACTACGGTCGTCCGGTGACCGCGCCACCCCTCGACCCACCCGCGACCGCCGATCCGGCAGTGGTCGACGGCGCGCAGCCCGCCGGGTTCACGGTGCGGCTCGCCAACTTCACCGGCCCGTTCGACCTGCTGCTGCAACTCATCGGCAAACACAAACTCGACGTCACCGAAGTTGCCCTGCACACGGTCACCGACGAGTTCATCGCCTACATCAGGGCCATGGGCGACGACTGGGACCTGGACGAGGCCAGCGAGTTCCTGCTCATCGCCGCGACCCTGCTCGACCTGAAGGCCGCCCGGCTGCTGCCCGCCGCCGACGTCGAGGACGAGGCCGACCTCGCCCTGCTGGAGGCACGGGACCTGCTCTTCGCCCGGCTGTTGCAGTACAAGGCGTACAAGGAGGCGGCGGCGCACATCGCCGAGCTGGAGGCCGTCGGCGGCCGGCGGTATCCCCGCGCGGTCAGCCTGGAGGCCCGCTACGCCGACGCGCTGCCCGACCTGGTGCTCGGCATCGGCCCCCAGCGGCTGCTGAAACTGGCCGTGAAGGCGATGACGCCGAAGCCGGTGCCGGAGGTCTCCGTCGCCCACGTGCACATGGTCCGGGTCAGTGTCCGGGAACACGCGGCCATCCTCGCCGCCCGGCTACGCCGGGCCGGCACCGCCACGTTCTCGCTGCTCTGCGCCGACTGCGAGGCCACCCTGGAGGTGGTGGCCCGGTTCCTCGCGCTGCTGGAGCTGTACCGGGAGGGCCTGGTGTCGTTCGTGCAGGAGCAGGCCCTGGAGGAGCTGACCGTGCGCTGGACCGGCCCGACCGACGGCGACACCGAGCTGCACGTCGACGAGTACGCCGGCAGCCCGGCCGACCCGGAGCCAGCGTCGCTGGGTTCTACGCCTGTGTCGGTGGGGTCTGAGGCTGATCCGGCCGGGTCTGAGCCTTCGGCGGTGGGGTCTGAGCCTGCGTCGGCCGAGTCCGCGGCTGCGCCGACGGGGGTCGGGTCGGAGTCGGTGGGGGAGGCCGGCGGGTCGGACGGGACGGGTACGACGGAGGATGAGCGGGATGAGTGACGAGGAACGCCGGGACTCACTGGCCGAGCAGGCCGCCGCCTGGGTCCCCCCGTGGGACCGCCCCCGCCCACCGGCCGCCGACATCCCCACGCCGTCGGAGGGCCCCGCCACACCATCGGACGCCGAGGAGACTGAAGCGGCGTCGCCCCGACCGGAACCGGAATCCGCCGACGACTCCGCCGCGCCTGACCCGGTCGCGGCGGTCGCGGACCAGATCGACCCGAGTGAGCAGGGCCCGGCTGACGTGGGTGAGCCCGGCCTGGTTGAGCCCGGCCTGGTTGAGTCCGGCTCGTTGGAGGCGGCTCCGGAGGAGGTGACCTCGGAGCCGCAGCTCGGGGCGGTGACGGAGGGCACGGCGGGGGAGTCGGGCGGCGCTGGGGACGTACCCCGGCGGCAGTTGGCGGGGCGGCGGAGGGCGACGGCCGCGCCGGAGCCCGCGCCCGAGCTGGCCGACGCCGAGCTACGCGGCGCGTTGGAGGCGATCCTGCTCGTCGTCGACGAGCCGGTCAGTGAGCTGGTGCTCGCCCAGGTGCTGGAGCAGCCCGCAGAACGGGTCGGGCCGATGCTCGACGAGATCGCCGCCGGTTACACGGCGGCCGGGCACGGGTTCGAGCTGCGCCGGGCGGCCGGTGGGTGGCGGCTGTACACCAGGCCGGAATACGCTACCTACGTTGAGCGGTTCGTGCTGGACGGGCAGTCCGTGCGGCTGACCCAGGCGGCGCTGGAGACGCTCGCCGTGGTCGCCTACAAGCAGCCGGTGACCCGTTCGCGAATCTCAGCCATCCGGGGTGTGAACTGCGACGGGGTCATCCGTACGCTTGTCACCCGTGGCCTCGTCGAGGAGTGCGGCACCGAACAGGACAGCGGGGCGTTCCTCTACCGGACCACCACGTTGTTCCTGGAGAAGCTCGGGCTGAACACCGTCGACGAGCTGCCGCCCCTCGCACCCTTCCTGCCCGACGACGTAGAAGAGCTTGCTGATGCGACCCGATAACCGTGCCCCCAAACCCGACGCCCCCGTCTACGAGGGGGCTGAGCGCCTGCAGAAGGTGCTCGCCGCCGCCGGCGTCGGCTCCCGGCGCGCCTGCGAAGACCTGATCTTCCGCCGCCGGGTCACGGTGGACGGGCGGGTCGCCAAGCTCGGCGACAAGGTCGACCCGGCCACCGCCGTGATCCACGTGGACGGGGAGCGCCTCCAGGTCGACGTTCGCCTGGTCTACGTGGCGATGAACAAGCCGCGTGGAGTGGTCACCTCCATGGCGGACGACAAGGGCCGCAACGAGCTGGCCGACTTCATCGGCAGGCGGCTGGACCAGCGGGTCTACCACGTCGGGCGGCTCGACGCGGACAGCGAAGGCCTGCTGCTGCTCACCAACGACGGCACCCTCGCGCACAAGCTCATGCACCCCTCGTACCAGGTGCTGAAGACCTACCTCGCCGAGGTGGTCGGCCCGATCCCGCGCAACCTGAGCAAGCGGCTCCTCGCGGGCGTCGAGCTGGAGGACGGGCCGGTCAAGGTCGACTCGTTCAAGGTGGTCGGCACCCTGGGTAAAAGCGCCCAGGTGGAGCTGAGCCTGCACGAAGGGCGCAAGCACATCGTCCGGCGGTTGATGGACGAGGTCGGGCACCCGGTCACCCGGCTGGTGCGTACCTCGATCGGCCCGATCCGCCTCGGTGACCTGCGCACCGGGCGGCTCCGGCGGCTGACCAACGCCGAGGTCGCCGCCCTGTTCACCGCGGTGGGTGACTGACCCCCGAGATCGGGGTACGGCAGCCGGTAGGCTCCACCGACGGCCGGGACGCGGCCGCCCGGGTGGCGTGGGTCGCCTCCGGCGGCGGCGCGCGCGGGTTCGCCAGCGGGCCGGGCATGATTGATGACGATTGAACAACCGCTTGCGGCGCCAGCTCACCGGGCGATCCGTGAGGTACGGGCTGAGGAGGACACGGTGCAGGAAAACGTACGGCTTGGGCGATGTGTGGTCGCCGTGGACGGGCCGTCCGGTTCGGGTAAGTCCACCGTGTCGCGGCGGCTCGCCGCCGGCATCGGTGCGCGTTACCTGGACACCGGGGCGATGTACCGGGCGATCACGTGGGCCGTGCTGCGCTCCGGCGTGGACCTCACCGACGCCGCGTCGGTGGCGAAGGTCGCCGGCGAGGTCGACCTGCGCATCGGCACCGACCCGCAGGGGTACGGCGTAACCGTCGACGGTGTCGGCGTGGACGCCGAGATCCGTGGCGCCGAGGTGACCGGAGCGGTCTCGGCCGTCGCCGCCGTGCCGGCTGTCCGGGAGCTGCTCGTCACCCGGCAGCGCGAGATGATCGCCAACGCTGGGCGGATGGTGGTCGAGGGCCGGGACATCGGCTCGGTCGTGGCGCCGGACGCCGACCTGAAGGTCTTCCTGACCGCCTCCGAGGCGGCCCGTGCGGCCCGGCGTAGCGCCGAGGACGCCGCCGACGTCGCGGCCACGGCCGCCGACCTGGCCCGGCGGGACCGTCTCGACTCGACCCGTAAGGTCAACCCGCTGGCCCAGGCGCCCGACGCGGTGGTGCTGGACACCACCGAGCTGGGCATCGACGAGGTCGTGGCGCGGATGCGCGACCTGCTCACCGAGCGGGGCGTCGCATGAGTGAGGGTTCTTGGGTGGAGTTGCGAGAGCCGGACCTTGCCGTCGAGGAACCGGCCGGCCCGCAGCCGGTGGTGGCCGTGGTCGGTCGCCCCAACGTGGGTAAGTCGACGCTGGTCAACCGGATCATCGGCCGCCGGCAGGCGGTCGTCGAGGACGTCCCCGGCGTGACCCGCGACCGGGTCCCGTACGACGCGCAGTGGAACGGCCGGGCGTTCACCGTGGTGGACACCGGCGGTTGGGAGCCGGACGCGAAGGACCGGGCCGCGGCCATCGCGGCGCAGGCCGAGACGGCGGTCGTCACCGCCGACGTGGTCCTCTTCGTAGTCGACGCGATGGTGGGCTCCACCGACGTGGACGAGGCCGCGGTGAAGATGCTGCGGCGCAGCGCCAAGCCGGTGATCCTGGTGGCGAACAAGGCCGACAACAACTCCATCGAGATGGAGGCGACCTCGCTGTGGTCGCTCGGTCTCGGTGAGCCGTTCCCGGTGTCCGCGCTGCACGGGCGCGGCTCCGGCGACCTGCTGGACGCCATCCTCGCCGCGCTGCCCGAGGCACCGGCGATCGTGGAGAACCGTCCACGTGGGCCGCGCCGGGTGGCGCTTGTCGGACGGCCGAACGTCGGCAAGTCCAGCCTGCTCAACCGGTTCTCCGGCGAGGAGCGGGCGGTCGTCGACTCGGTGGCGGGCACCACTGTGGACCCGGTGGACAGCCTGGTCGAGATCGGCGGTCAGACCTGGCAGCTCGTCGACACGGCCGGGCTGCGTAAGCGGGTCGGCAAGGCCAGCGGCACCGAGTACTACGCCAGCCTGCGGACCGCCGGCGCGATCGAGGCCGCCGAGGTGGCCGTGGTGCTGTTGGACTCCAGCGAGCCGATCAGCGAGCAGGACCAGCGGATTCTGTCGATGGTGACCGAGTCGGGCCGGGCGCTGGTCATCGCGTTCAACAAGTGGGACCTCGTCGACGCCGACCGCCGGTACTACCTGGACAAGGAAATCGACCGGGAACTGCGCCGCATCCCCTGGGCGATCCGGCTGAACCTGTCCGCGATGACCGGCCGTGCCGTGGACAAGCTGGCCCCGGCCCTGAACAAGGCGCTGGCCAGCTGGGAAACCCGCGTACCGACCGCGCACCTCAACCAGTGGCTCACCGCCCTGGTGCAGGCCACCCCCCACCCGGTACGTGGTGGACGGGCGCCGCGGATCCTGTTCGCGACGCAGGCCGGTGTGGCGCCCCCACGGTTCGTGCTCTTCACCACCGGCCCGCTGGACGCTGGGTACCAGCGCTTCGTCGAGCGCAAGCTCCGCGAGGAGTTCGGGTACGAGGGCAGCCCCATCGAGATCTCGGTCCGCCCCCGTAAGAAGCTCGGCCCCGGCGGCCGAGGCAAGGCGCACGGCTGACGGTTTTGCCGTTCTGCCGTTTCCGCTCCGCAAATGCCGGATGGGTAAACCTACCCATCCGGCATTTGTCCATCCAACCCCACCCTCCTAGGACGCTCTAGGGGTTGTGTGGTGGTTCGGTCAGGTCGCGACGGCGGTGGGGCCTGTGCGGACGACCCGGAGCTGCTGCGCTAAGCTGTACCGGCTGCCGCGGGGGAAACCACGCGGGGGCGGGACGTGGCGCAGCTTGGTAGCGCACTTGACTGGGGGTCAAGGGGTCGTCGGTTCGAATCCGGCCGTCCCGACAGCGAAAGGGTTTCCGCAGGTCAATGACTTGCAGAAGCCCTTTTTCTATTCTTATGGCTCGATCTAGTGGCGGGTGAGGCGCTGCTGGAACCCTTAACTCGGGTGGTTTTCAAGCCGATATTGGTTGCCCTCGGCTGTGAATCGCCTGGTAGGGGTACTGCGTGGTTGCGGGGTGGTCGCTGCTGGACCTCTTGACTGCAGACGATTTTGGACAAAAGGGCATGACCGCGCTTCGTCGCTTGCTCCGCCACCCAGCGGCGGTTGACCGGCTCGAATTTTGAGTTCTGGTCGGCGCCGTTGCGGCGGTTCTCATCGCCTGACGTCCAGCTCAGGTTCATGCCGCAGTGCGATCGCTCTCCGACAACAGCAGGGCCGGTACGGCACCGGTCATCGCGGCCAGGGCCACCAGCACCAGCAGGGCGCTCGCGGTATTTGGCGGCGGGGTCTCGAGCCGTGTCGGCTTTCTGGCGGGCGTACTGCGGGGACGCCGAGAAGCGTGGCCAGCCTGCTGCCCAGCCACAGCGCCGACGAGCCCGAGAAGAGGTACGTGGCGGCGAGTACCTGCGGTGTCCGTACCGGCAGCGGAGTGGTCATGACACCGCTCCGACCGTTCGCCGGGTTCGGCGGATCAGGCGGCCGCCGACGGCCAGCCAGGTCAACCTGGGAAGCGCGATAAGGTAGAAAGACGGCCGGCGCAGCGGCGATGCCGGTGACGGGTTGGGCGCGTGTGGCGGGCGTTCGGTGGTGCGGCCACCGGCCTATACCGCACCGTTACCCTCCGCACTTGATGATCAGACCGTGCGGTCGACCGTCGGCGTCCCGTGGGCGAGGAAAAGCGCGTGACGGCTTGGCGTATGGCCGTGGGCTGGTTTACGTCTGCGCCGATCTCGAACAGTAGGTCCCGGTCGGTTTGGTTAACGGCCAGCGTACGCAGCAGCGACAGGCAGGTCCGGCCGTTGTCGCCGGTCGGGTCGTCGGCCCAGTGCTCCAGCAGCGCCGCCAGCACGTCAGTCCGTAGCCCGGGGTCGTCGGTGCCTAGGAACGCGTCGGTGCTGACCAGCAGATGCCCGGCGGCTGCGGCCCCGCTCGGCTCCGCCAACCGGCCCCGCAGCAGCTCGGTTGGCTACTTTACGTCGCCGCCCACGACGATCGCGACCGGCGCGAACGACAGCGCCGACTCGACCGCACGGGCCGTCCGGCGAGCCTGAAATGATCAGGCGCAGGTTCTCGGCCGGGGCGTCGCCCGCCACCCGCTGACCGTCCCGAAGCGAGGCATCCCCAGGTCGCGGGTCGATCACCTACGGGCCGGATCCGTCCCGGTTTCCGGGCCTGGTCGATCCGGCTCGGACCGTGTCATGCTGCACGGACCCGAACGGAGGACGACGATGGCTGCTGGCGATGCCGTACAGGTGCGGCCGGCGCGGGGGTCGCTGCGATCGCTGGTGTCCGGGGCGACGCTGGTCGCGGTCCTGGCGTTGCTGTTCGGGCTGCCGTGGTGGACGTTGACGGTGGCGGCGCGGTGGCCGGCGCCGGTGGTGGCCGCCGGCACGGGCGTGTTCGTCGTGGCGCTGGTCGCGTTCCCCGTTCTGATGTATCTCGGGCACGGCCGCCGGCGGCTGGACGCTGCGGCCCGCGTGGGGGACACACTCCTTGGCCTGGTCTGGATCCTGTTCGTCTGGGCGCTGCTCGGCAACGTGGCCCGGCTCCCGCTGGCCGCCGCGGGGGTCGCCGATCCGGTGCGGTCCCGGGCTGTGGCGGTCGGTGTAGCGGTTGTCTCGGTCGTCCTGGCCGTCTGGGGGTACGCCGAGGCGATGCGGGTGCCCCGGGTCCGGCGGGTGGACGTCACCGTGGATCGGCTGGGTGCGGGTCTCGACGGGGTCCGGGTGGTGCTGCTGACGGACACCCACTACGGACCGATCGACCGTGCCCGCTGGTCCGTGCGGACCACCGACGTGGTCAACGGGTTGGCTGCCGACATCGTCTGCCACACCGGCGACATCGCCGACGGTACGGTCGACCAGCGCCGGGCGCAGGCCGCGCCGCTGGGCGCCGTCCGGGCCCGGCTGGCCCGGGTGTACGTGACGGGCAACCACGAGTACTACGGCGAGGCGGAGGGCTGGGTCGAGCACATGCGGACCCTCGGCTGGGAGCCGCTGCACAACCGGCACCTTGTCGTGGAGCGGGGCGGCGCCCGGCTCGTCGTCGCCGGGGTCGACGACGTGACCGCCGCCTCGTCCGGCGTCGCCGGTCACCGCGCCGACCACGCCGCGGCGCTCGCCGGCACCGACCCGCGGCTGCCCGTGCTGCTGCTGGCGCACCAGCCCAAGCAGATCGACGACGCGGTCGCGGCCGGCGTGGATCTGCAACTGTCCGGGCACACCCACGGCGGCCAGATGTGGCCGTTCCACTACCTGGTCCGGCTCGACCAGCCGGTCGTGCAGGGCCTCAGCCGGCATGGCCAGACCCAGCTCTATACGAGCCGGGGGACCGGTTTCTGGGGTCCGCCATTCCGGATCTTCGCGCCGAGCGAGATCACCCTGCTCACCCTCCGAGCGAGGTAGCCCCGACCGGGCCAACACCTACCGCCTCACCTGAACGTGACCCGGACTCCCCCGGTCAACCCCGGTGGCTATCCCCGGGCCCCGGGATCAATCCGCATGCACCCGATGCCCAGTCGCCTCGCTTGGTCAAAGCGGCGCTCACGACAGACCGAGGCACAAAACGTCCAGGGTGAGTGCGATCGTGAGGATGACGCGCTGGCTCTTTCCGAGGGTGACACCCAGTCCGACGAGCAGGCCGTCGACGAGCGTCTCCACCGTGGGGCGCTGGTCGCGCTGGCGATCCCGTCCTGTTCCGCCGGTTGGGTGCCGACCCAAGACGTGAACTGCGAAACGACGTCAATTGAAGGATGTTAGGGCAGGTTGTCAGCGGCCGACGCCGGATCGCGGCGTGGTGGACGGGAAGCGCGACGGTGGCCACGTCATGGACGACGGAGTCCAGCAGGCGCTGGACGCGGGGCTGCTGCCGGGAGACGAGTCGAATGTCGCCGATGATCATCGCCAGGATGGTGTCGTACAAGATGCTACTCATCTGGGAGCGGACAGTGCCGTCGTCGCGGACGATGTGGGTCGGGTCGGGGTGGGTGGCGAGCCGGTGCAGGAGGTCATGTGCCTCCTGCACCGCGCGTACGGCGGTGGTGACGTCGTTGATGCCCGGAGACAGCGCGCGTCCGGCGATGTCGGCGAGCTGGCGGAAGCCGAAACCGAGGTCCTGGCCCGGGGTGCGTTCCACGCCGATGGTCACGCCCTGTTCGGCCGCCTCGACTGGCACCGGGCGAGGCGTGGCGTCGGCTGTCGCCGCGAAGGACGGGTACGGCAATGGAGTCCCGGGGCACCAGCCGGCACGGCCCGGCGCGCTGATCGTGCATCGGTTCGCCGTTGATGGCCCCGAGTAACAGGTCCACGGTCGTCCGGCCGATTCCCTCGGGGTCCATGTCGATGCTGGTCGGGTTGGGCCGGCAGCGCTGCCGCAGAAGATCGCGTCGATCGGAGCCTCGGCCGACAGCAGGATTCCCGCGGCCTGCCGCCCCCACGACTCGCTCCACTCGCCGTAGAGGCTGGGGGTGGCGAGGTGTAAGCCTTCGGTGGTGAGGGTCTCGATCGTCGCGGCGGCGCGGACGGAGGCGGAGTGGTGGTGCTCTGGGCCGGCGCCGAGGGCGTCCTCGGCGCCGATGAGCATCGGGATGCTGATCCGGCCGATGGTGTCAGTGGTGATCATGCCGACCGTGTGGGTGCGCCCGGTCTGCAGGCAGCGTGCGGCGGCGTTGGCGACGAAACCCAGCTGATCGGCGGCCTGTTGCACCCGTAGCCGGGTCTCCGGCCGTAGTGCACCGCGACCGTTGAGCGCCGTGGAGGCCGTGCCGGTGGAGGCCCCTGCGAGCGCCGCAACCTGGCTGATGGTGACGGCGCGTTCGATGGTGCTCAGCGTCTCCTCCACAGTTTCCTATCGGTCCCTGCTGGTCAGTTGTTGGAGACCATGGGCATGTCGAAGTTCGACTTGACGTGACCGCTACTCTGTTGTTGGTCAATCACGGTGACCAAGTCGTCATGGACCTCCCGGCTGGGGTCCAGTGAGGGCGACTGAAGGGTGTGCCACCCTCCGCGCGTCACACCCTTGTCGTTGTAGGTGCGTTATCTCGATTGCCGTTGGCCGGGCAGCGGAACGGGAGACGAGCGTGCCCTCATTCGACCTTGCGGCTGTGCCGGCCACGGTGGTGCGACCGCTGATTGTCGCGATCGCTCACATTCCGATCATGGTGCTAGCGCTGTGTATCGCGCCGATCTTGCTCCTCGTGGCGGTAAGGCCCCAGTCGCACGGTGACCTGGCGGTCCGACTGCTGTGCGAGTTGCGGATCTGGAGCCGAGACGCGGTGGGTGCCGCTAGCGGTCGGCGTACGCGGTGACCCGCGTCCAGATCAAGGATCTCGCACGCGCCCGTCGCCGCTACACCGGTGAGAGCTACCAGCAGGCTCAAAACCTGGTCGCGGCTGTGCCTGCCGGCGAGGCGCTGCTGCCCGACGCGCTCAGCGAGCCGCAAGCGGCCGTCGAGTCCGCTGTCATGAACCAGCTTCTCCTTGCGTCGCGGGAGTTGTCGGTAGACCTTCCCGATCGCTGTGTTCCGCTGCCGGTGCAGGCTGTTCGTCCGCTGGCGGCATCGCTTCGCGTTACGGTGCCGATCAACGAGGTCGAGCAGTTCGCCGCCATGCTCAGCGCCGGGGGGACCACCTCGGGCGGGCCAACGGGTGAGGCATTCATGTTCACCTCGGCCAAAGATGTCGTGACCCTGGCCTTGCCGGAGCAGGCGGATGGGCAGGTACAACTGCGGTGTTCGTGGGATCGGCTTCGTTCGGCGCTACGCACCGCGCCCAGCGTCGAGGTCCTATCCGGCGGCCGGCTGCGGGTGTTTTCTGGTTCGCTGCGGGGGGCACCCCGCCCGGAGCACCGTGCGGCGCTCAGTGCCTGCCTCCGGCGCGTCAGGCTGTTCTCGAACCCTCATGCCCTCTCCTGGTTGGTGGACTGGAATGAGTGGGTGCTCTCGGACCGCCGCCAGGATCGCCCGATGCCGCCAGAGGATGTGCGGTCGGCATTTGCCAGGTCACGCTTTGGCCCGACGAGCGCCGAGGTTTCCGTGCTTCTCTGGGGCGGGGCGCAGGCGGGGACGGCTGGCGCCCCTCGGCCCCGGCCTTCTACTGACCGCGTCGATCCGCGCACCGCCACCACACGCGTTTCCCCGGACCCGGAGAGCGATGGGGTGTCCCTCGCCGGCGTCACGTTCGTTCTCTCTGCCGCCGAGTTGACGCGACTCGTCGCGCAGCGCGCTCTGCCTGGGGCAGTCATCGGGCACACCCATCCCGACTCCGATCCCCTCGTGGCGGCCGCAGTTCGCGCGGCGATGCGCCGGGTGGCCACGTTGGCCGCGGAGCTTGTGCGGGCTGGGCTCGGCGCGGTCTCAATGATCATCGGTTTCCAACTCCCACTGAGCACCAGGCAGGTCGACGTGGTGCTCGCCGGTGTGCATCCGGAGACCGGGCGTCCTGCGTACGTGGTTGTCGAGTTGAAGCCGTGGACGCATGTACGGTCGATCGCGAATTCTGTTTCGCTGGTGGCGGTCGGGCACGCAGGAGTGGCGAACCTGCATCCGGGTGTGCAGGTTGGTGCGTACTGCGAATACCTGAGTGACGTTCTCGGTGTGCTGGCCGCAACCGGGGACGGTTCGATCCGAGGGGCCGCCTATCTTTACCAGGCCGTGGATCGCGACGTCAGCGACCTGCTCGCCCACAGTGCTGACGACCACGGCCGGGTCTTCACCAAGCAACGACGGGGACCGTTCCTCGACTACCTGTGCGCTCACCTTGGTTCCGCCTCCGGAGCGGGTGCCGCTGACCAACTGCTCGCGAGTCCCGTACGCCCCAGCAGGCACTTGCTGGGGTACGCCGGCCAAGAGCTGCGGGAGCGCTCACACTTCAGGCTGCTCGACGAGCAACGCGTGGCGTACGAGATGGTGTTGCGCGCGGTGAAGCGCGCCCGTACCGCGGAACGCAAGACAGTCGTGGTGGTGTCCGGTGGGCCAGGTAGCGGCAAGAGCGTCATCGGCCTGTCAGTGCTCGGCGAGCTGGCCCGGCAGGGCCATTCGGTCATGCACGCCACCGGGTCGCGGTCGTTCACGCAGACCTTGCGCCGGTACGCTGGTAAGGGAAGTCAGCGGCTCCGAAGCCTGTTCCGCTACTTCAACAGCTTCATGGAAGCTGAGCCGAACGGCCTCGACGTGCTGATCTGTGACGAGGTCCATCGCATACGGGCAACCTCGGTCAACCGATTCACCCCCGGAAGTCGGCGGGACCGGCATCGACCGCAGATCGAGGAGTTAATGGAAGCCGCCCGGGTGCCGGTCTTCCTCCTCGACGAGGATCAAGTGGTCCGGCCTGGCGAGCTGGGTAGCCTGACGCTCATCGCCCGGTATGCCAGGAAGCACGACCTGGAGATCGAGGTTGTCTCCTTGCATGACCAATTCCGGTCGGGTGGCAGTCGCACCTACGTCCAGTGGACCGAAGCCCTGCTCAGCGCCGACGATGATAAGCCGATGACGTGGAGCGGGGACGGTCGTTTCGACCTGCGGATGGTCGACTCGCCGGAAGAGATGGAGGCGTCCCTCGCTGGCAAGCATGCGGCTGGCGAGACGGCGAGATTGTCGGCCGGCTACTGCTGGCCCTGGAGCGATCCTCGACCGGACGGTTCGCTCGTGCCGGACGTGCAGATCGACGGCTGGGCCCGCCCCTGGAACGCCAGGAGTGAGCGCAGCGTCGGCGATGCCCCCGGTTCCGCCTTCTGGGCAACCGACCCCAACGGCTTCGGTCAGATCGGCACCGTCTACACAGCGCAGGGCTTCGACTACGACTGGGCAGGCGTCATCATCGGTCCGGACCTTGTCGCCCGTGACGGCCGACTGGTCACCCGCCCTTCAGCATCGAAGGATCCGACGTTCCGCAACAGTGCAGCCATGAGCGACGAAGCCGCCGACCGCCTCATTCGCAACGCCTACCGGGTGCTGATGACCCGGGGCATGCGCGGTGTGCTGCTCTATTCCACGGATCCAGAGACTCAGGCGTTCCTGGCTGCCCGGATGCATGCCGGGGCACGGTCTGCCACCGACTCTGGGGGTTCCGGGGGCTGACGACCAGTCGGCCGTGTTCTTCGCGGTACCCCGATCGTCTGGGCCGCCCCTTCGGCCACTGGCAGAGCATGACGGCCACGCGCCGCGGGACGGGACTCGGGCGGCGCGCTCCGGCGGGAACCGGATGCCGAACGAGGCGCGTGTGCTCGTATACGGTCAGGGCCCAGTGGTGGTGGTGCGGCCATGGCAGTCCCACAGCTGCGCGCCGCATAGCACCGTGCCGATGTCGATCGTCCAGGCTGATAGGTTGATCTCAGGTGTGCAGGGAAGCCTGGTCGGCGTTGCGATGACGGCTGACCAGAACCGGAGAAGCGCCGCATGAGCACCCTGGCCTGGATCGCGGTGGCCGTGTTCGCCGCCGCCTAACGTCCTGATCGCCACGGAGAAGGTCAACCGGGTGACGGTGGCCCTGGGTGGGGCGTCGATCATGTTGGCGATTGGGGCGACCGACGCCGAGCACGCGTTCTTCTCCGAAGAGGCGGGCATCGACTGGACTCGTCTTTCTGCTGCTGGGGATGATGCTGATCGTCGGCGAGCTGAAACGCGCCGGCCTGCGAGTACCTGGCGATCTGGAGCGCCAAGAAGGCCCGAGGCCGCCCGTTCCCAATCATGGTCATCCTGTTGTGACCGCCGTGGTGTCGGCCTGTTCATCATGATCGGAGCGCTGATCGCCACCGGGGTGATCGACAGCATCGCCCGCTCGGCGAGCGAGGCCGTCGAGGGCAAGCTGTGGCCGGCCACCATGTTGCTGCTGTGGGCGTCGGCCGGGTTGTCGGCGATCGTGGACAACATCCCGTACGTGGCCACGATAAGCCCGATCGTCGACGAGCTGGTGGACGCCGAGGGTGGGCTCGGTAAGGCTCAGGTGCTCTGGTGGGCGCTCGCCATCGGGGCTGACTTCGGCGGCAACGCCACTGCCGTCGGCGCGTCGGCAACGTGGTGGTGCTCGGCATCGCCGACCGCGAGTTCCACGACGCCCGCAGGCCGAACTCGGCCCGGCGCTTCCGGGAGTGTTGCGACGAACCCATTACTCGGCTGGCTTATACTTCAGGCGACCTGGACAAACGTGCGTGAGCATGCCGCTGGGACCCTCAACTACTGGGGGTCAAGGGGTCGTCGGTTCGAATCCGGCCGTCCCGACCGATTGACCTGGGGAGACGAAGATCTTCTCAGGCAACGGCGGTAACATCCGGTAACGGATGATCATTGTTGGCGGTAACCACGTGGATGGTTGGCCGTCGGTGTGCGCGCTGTAGAACGCTCTGACCTGCCGCTTCATCTGCGTTCTGGATGGAGCGGCATTCTGGTTCTTGATTCCGCGTCAAGCGCTGAGGAAGTGCCACGTCCGCTTCGGACGACCAGCGGGTCCTGGATCCACCTGATGGCGCGGACGATCGAGGACGCGCGCCAACTCGGCGACCTCGCGGAGACGATCGACGCCGAACAGCTCGCCTTCGAGTTGATCGCGCTGCTGGAGCTGGCCAACGCCACATCGCTGCTGCACGGCGACCCGATTGCGTACCGTCGCGCCCCGAGCGCCATCGAGGCGAGACTTGGCTTCGCCGCCACAGGGCCGCTGCCAATCGCCGATGTGCAGGAACCGTGGGGCGGCCCAGGCAGCAAGTAGCGTCAGCTGCCGAGGGCGGCCTCCGTACGCCGTGTCCTGACCTCCGACCGGGTGAACGCTGCCCGGTGACGCAGGGGCGCTAACCCACTTAACGGAGACCTCTTCAGTATCGATCACCGCCACGCCGTCACCTCGGCCGGTTAGCCCGTCTGGTACCGCGACATGGTCGACTTCGCCGAGCGGGTCGGCGACGAGCAGGCGGGCCGCAGGCTCTTACGAGCCGTCCAAGGCAGGGGTGCCTTCCGACGGTTCAGGGACGAGTTGCACGACGAGTATCCGCACCTGCTGACGGTCTGGCACGCCTTTCACCAGGCTCGGGCAACCCGCCGGGCCATTGACTGGCTGCTCGACAGCAGTCTGATCGATGACGCTGCCGCGAGCCGCTGGCGGATCGAGCGCCCTGACCCGGACGTGCCGTGAGTCGAGCAGGCCGAGGAGACGGCGGCAGCAGAGCAGCCTGATCGAACCTATTCGACTACTCGGAGTAGGGTGGTCCGCCATGCAGAGACGCGAGCCCGCATGTCGGCGACCTCATGCGGCGCCAGACCGTAGTCGGTGAAGTCTTCGTCGTCGAAGCGGTCGACGTGGCGAAGCATCGCGGCGAACATGCCTCGGTCGAATCCGTCGTCGGCGGCGTGCGCGAGGTCGCAGAGCTGATCGAGGGTGTACCGGCCGCTGCCGATGGCGGCATCGATGTCGAGGAAGTCGCGGGCGGCTGCACGGTTGTAGAGGGCGTCCATCTTTCCGGCCATCACATCATCAGGGTGCAGGACCGGACCGATGTCCATCTGGACGGGCGGCTGGGCGCGCCAGTTCGCCACCAGTTCCACCCGATGCTGCTGTTCTGGGTGAGCTGGGTCGGTGACGTGCAGTCGAGCGAAGGTATCGAGTCGAAGGTCGACCTCGACGCGGAGACCTTCGGCGTGGTATGCGGCGATTACCTCGTTGACGGCGGTGGGGAAGTCGGCGCGGCGTTGCCAGTCGGCGAACAGGTCGACGTCTTCACTGGGGCGGTCGAGGATGCCATGGGCGGCGATGGCGTGCCCGCCGGCCAAGGCGAACCGTACTGGCCGCCGACCTGTAGGGCGATCTGCGCCAGCCGGCGATGGATCGGCGGAGTCTGGCCGCCCACTATGCGGCGTGTCGGGGCGCGTTGGCCAGCTCGGGGAATCGTGCTTCCCACAGACGGCGAACCTGCGGTGGCACCACGAGAGCCGGCCACAGGCGTTGCAGGGTCCGGCCATCCAGCCATCGGGTGAGATCGTCGGGGGCAGTGGCTTCGCGCAGCACGGTTTCGTACATGCTGGCCAGGCGCCGCGGGTTGTCCAGGTCGTAGCGCGCCCGCCCGGACCAGTCGAGCCGGCGATCCAGGCTTACCACGCCGTTGGTCGGCCCTCGCAGGGCGTCGAGCCGGTCGGCGACGACGTAGGGCCGCTGGTCGGCGTATCGGGAACCCGTCGGCGCTCCGCCGGTGTCTGCACCACCCATGATCGACCAGCCTCCTTCGGCTGCTTCCTGACGACAACATTCAGGCCCACGGTAGTCGACGGTGCGGCGGGCGAAGGGTTGTGGCACTGTGTCGGACCTTATCCAGCCTGACGTCGATGATCGGCCCACTGGCGATCGCACGAGCGCCGGAGCCCGGCGGACCGCGCGGCAGAGGACGTCCTTGACGATCCGCAGTAACGAGCCCGGTAACGCATTGGAACGCAACGGACGGATCAGGCGGCAAAGCACGACACGGGACAGCATTGCGAGGTGTCGCTCTTGTCTAATTCCAGGACGTATCAGCCTGTTCTGACATGCCGTGACAGAATCGTTGTGAAACTGGGGGTCAAGGGGTCGTCGGTTCGAATCCGGCCGTCCCGACGCAGGTGAAGGGCCATCTCGGGAGATCGAGACGGCCCTTTGTCGTGCCTTGGCGACAGGACGATCCTCGTATCCCGAGGACACGCCCACCATCACTTCATGTTGGCGTCGATGGTGTAGACCACGTCGGACTCGACGTCGTGGCGGGTGATGCCGGGTACGTCGGGGATGTTGAGCAGTGGT
Organism: Micromonospora sp. NPDC003944; assembly: GCF_053605225.1. Classification (NCBI taxonomy): domain Bacteria; kingdom Bacillati; phylum Actinomycetota; class Actinomycetes; order Micromonosporales; family Micromonosporaceae; genus Micromonospora; species Micromonospora sp. NPDC003944. Next base: position 167,401 of record NZ_JBSGIV010000002.1, on the reverse strand, counting down.
TCGTATGGGGTGCCTTGGACCCGGTTGCGCAGCAGGACGACGCTGCGGATGCCGAGCTGGTGCAGCCGATCCAAGGCCGGCTGGCTGGGGAAGGTCGCCATGACGTCGCGGATGGCCTGACGGTTGGGTGTGGTGTAGCTGGCCGCACCGTTGACGATGGCGGGAAAACCGTCGGTCGACCACAGTAGGACGTGGAGGTCGATGCCGTCGTCGGACGGCAACACCATGGTTGGAGCGTGCGCGGAGGCTAGCGCCATCGCGGCCGGTTTGGCTGGAGTTTGGGGGTGTTGCAGGTCAGGCAGGCCCTCAGCGAGCACGAGGACCAGCAACGGAACGGTCGCTAGCCGTGCCGCTTCCACCGACCATTGCGGCTTGGCGCCCCTGCGAGCCACCTCGGCCAGGTGGGTGACCAGGCCCGCCGCGAGGATGGCCAGGCAGAGAGTGGGCCACAAGATCAACCGGCCTGGTGTACGGGATCCGTCGAACCCGGGCACGTAAAGGTAGAGCAGTCGGTAGATCGGCCCGTTCGTGCCTAGCGCGAACAACACTCCGACGACCGCCCCAGACAGCAGCAGAAGCCGTTGCGTCGGTGTCCAGCGGGATATGAACAGCCCGGCGAAGGCCAGTAGGTACAGTGCGTACCCGCATAGCAGCACTTTCTCAGTCGGTGCGCCACCAAGAGCGGTGCGGGCGTCGGTGTGCAGGGTGCCCCAGGGCAGCGAGGACTGCGGCGCCACGAGAAGTCCGCGCAGTGTCGGGGAGAAGAACGCGACGTAGTCCCAATCCCGGGTGACATGTGGGTTGAGCTCGCGCACGTGTTGGTACGCGTACGCGAAGTATCCGGTCACCGCGGTGAAGACCAGCCCGCCGGTCAGATCGCCGACGATCAGCCGGAGGCTGAGGCGTGGGCGGTGGATCAGCCAGGCTGTCAGTGTGATCAGGCAGAGGGCGGCGAGGACGTAGACGAATCCCAGCCCCACGCCGAAGCCGAGGCTGACCTGCCAGGCCGCGACCAGCCAGCCAGCGAACGCCCAGCCCGGCCGGACTCGTTCGGCACGGTAGCCGTGGGTGAGCGACAGTCCGTGGCCGCGTGCCAGCATCGCCAGGGCCAGGGTGATGCCACCGGTAGAGAGAATATTCAAATGGCCGTCGTGGCCGTAGCGCCAGGGCGCGTACGCGAGGGCGGCCCCGGCTACCGCGGCGGCGACCTTGTTCGCGCCAAGCTGGCGCAGGAGCGCGTAGCCGCCGAGGAAGGCGAGCGCGAAAGCCAGCACGAACAGGATGTTGTAGCGCAGCACGGCGCCGACGACACCGCTGCCGATCAGCCCTGCCGGGGCGTAGCCGAGCAGGCTGTCGTTGAGGGCCAGGCCGTACTTGTCGGGATAGAAGGCGTTGGTGTCCCACAGGCCACGCAGACCGTGGGTGAGAGCGTGGCCATCCCATCCCACCAGCCATGCTTGGGCCGCCGGGTCACCCGCGTCACCGACGATGGTGTGGGCCGGGTCGGCGATCGGCACAGTCCTGGCGCCGGCAGTCATCACGCGGATCGCGTACGGCGGAATCAGCCAGGTCATCGCGACAGCGAGGAGCACTGAACCGAGGCCCGCGATGCTCAGTTCCCGCCGGTGGGCCCCGCGTGTCAGCCAATCCCTCGCGCCGGAACGGACACGCGCGAGTCGGCCATCTTGTCCGGGATCGCTGAGAGTGACGGCTGATGGGGGGCCTCCTGCCGGTGGTCCTACCTGCGTCATTACATTGACCCCCACTGTTGAAACGCCGCAGTAAATCATGAGCAGGGCGGCGCATAGAGTCAAGACACCGATCAATGCGTCCAGGTAGTCGGCCCTGCGTTGTTCATCAAAGGCGTCTCGTCATGCAGGCGTCGCGATCGGTGCAGCGGCGCATCTTGCCGCTGTCGAAACAGGACACACCACGGTTGCTGCAGGCCCTCCCGGGCTCCGGACCCACAAGACGCCGGCGGCCGGAATCCATCCGCTGCCGGGACTGCTCGCGATCGCGAGCGCGGCGGTGGTTTCGGGATCGAACCGCCTCGCGGAGATCGTCGAATGGGCCGCCGACCTGCCCGACGCGTCGTGGGATCGTCTCGGTGCAACCCGCGACGCGGTCACCGGTGCCCGGCGGGTGCCTTGGCGGCGGTCTCGTCCCTCCTCGACAATCTGTCCGCACATACAGGGCGCTCAATCCGAGCGTCCGCGGCCCGCCGGGGTGGCGTGTTCGGCCGAGCATCCAGCGATCGATGTGGGGGTGTGGTTGCTCAGATTGAGGTTCTCGATCGTGGCCGGTCCCCGGTCTCGTGGGGGACCGGCCTTCGCGGTGGCGGGGTTAGTAGACGTACACGCTGTTTGAGGCGATGTTGATCGCTCCGTACGGTCCGTACGGCTGCGGGAGGATCGTGACCGTGTTGCCGCCGCAGGCAGTGGTGGAGCGCAGGGTCGCCGCCTGGGTGCTGGTGTTGCGGGCGGACTTCGCTCGACCGTTGCCCCAGCCGTGCGCGGCGAGATTGACGCAGGTGCCGGAGGACGTGTGTGCCTGCACGGTGAACCGGGTGCCGGTGAAGTTCGCACCGTCCCACAGGCAGAGCGTGCGGGTGAACGGACAGGAGCTGTCGGCGGCGGTGCTCGGGGCGCTCGCGCGGGGCGTGGCGCTCGCGGCGCCCGCCGGGACGGCGAGCATCAGGGTGCTGGTAGCGAGCAGGGACAGGATGGCGGATGACCGGCCGGGAATGCGACGATTCACGAGAGTTCCAATCGATAGTTATCTATATCTGATCTTCTGCGGTGCCCCGCTGTTCACCTCGGTCAACATCAGGCCCGCGGTTCGGGTTCTCGTTGCTCAGTCCGGACAGGCTGCCTACGCTCTGTCGTCGAGCAGCACCAGCGCGGAGGTGCCCGACACCCCGGGAGACCCCTCACTGGTACACCCTGGCCTGCAGCGCGAACAGCTCGGCGTACTGACCGCCGGCGTGGATCAGTTCGGCGTGGCTGCCCACCTCGGCGATGCGCCCGTCACGCACGACGATGATCTGGTCGGCCATCCGGACGGTAGAGAACCGGTGCGAGACGAGCACGGTGATCGCGCCGGTCGTGGTGGCGACAAGCCGGGACTGTTCGGCGTACCGGTCGAAGAGACCGTGCTCGGCCTCCGGGTCCAGCGCGGAGGTCGGCTCATCGAGGACCAGCAGCAGCGGGGTCTGGCGCATCAGGGCCCGGCCGAGCGCCAGCTTCTGCCACTGGCCACCGGAGAGTTCCGCACCGTCGGCGTAGCTCTTGCCGAGCTGGGTCTGCAACCCCTGCGGGAGGTGGGTGAGCACGTCGGCGCCCCGGGCGCGTTCCAACCCCGCCCGCACCGCGGCGTCGTTGTCGATCTGGGCCAGGTCGCCCACGCCGATTGTCTGGCGGGCGAGCAGCTCGTAGCGGATGAAGTCCTGGAATCCGGCGGCGATCCGCTGCCGCCACGCGTCCATGGGCAACTCGCGCAGGTCGACCCCGTCGATCAGTAATCGACCCCGGGTCGGCTGGTAGAAGCCGCAGAGGAGCTTGACCAGGGTGGTCTTCCCGGCGCCGTTCTCGCCGACGATCGCGACAATGGAACCGGCAGGCAGGGTGAGATCGACGCCGCGCAGCGCGACCGCGTCGGTCACCGGGTAGCTGAACTCGACGTTGTCGAAGACGATTCCGGCCCGCAGTCGATCGGGCGGCAGGTTACCCGCGGAGGTTGCCTGGGGCACGACGACCCTGGAGTTCAGCTGCGCCATCCGCTGGTAGGTGCTGGCCATCCGGAAGAGATCCTGCATCAGCGCGACCGCCGTGGTGACCTGCTGATTGACCTGGGCGGCGAGAGCCACGGCGAGGACCACCGCACCGACGCTGTGCCGGCCGGTGGTGGCGTCGCGCAGGATCAGCAGAACGCCGCCCACGTACGCGACGGCGAAGACCAGTTGCCCGGCGACCAGTGTGGCGGCGGCTGCGCTCTGGGCCCGGTGCAGTCCGCTCGTGGAGCGCGCCCACAACTCGGCGCGCCGGCGACGGAGCTGCTCCTGTAGCCGAAAGACCCGCACCTCACCGGCGTGGCGGGAGGAGGTGGCCAGGGTGAACAAGTTGAGCGAGAGGCGGACCGGCTCGGCGGTCGCGGTCTTGGCCGCGTCAAGGCGCCGCTCGGCCAGCCGCCCGGTGTACAGCGGGGGGATCGCCGCCAGCGGCAACAGCAGCAACAGTGGGTGCAACCGGGCCAGCAGCACGGCGGTGACGACCATGGCGAGCACCAGGCTCACCCCGGCGAACAGGGCCTCCAGGCCGGCACGGAAGCGGCGGCTCTCCCGCTGCAGGACGGTCAGCGAGTCGGCCTGCTCGGCCTGCTCGTGGTGGGCGATGCCGACGGTCCCGTTGGAGAGGCCGATCAGCTGCCTGTCGAAGTCGATCTCGGCGAGCTCGGAGAGTTCGAAGTAGAGCACGTGGGCGAAGTGGCTGAAGGTGAGCGAGACGATGGCCAGGATGGCGACCAGGACGCCGTTGACGGCCCCCTCGCGCCAACGTCCGGCCACCACGGCGTCGGTCATCGCGCCGAGACCGACGGCAAGCAGGGGGGCGGCGAGCGCGCCGCAGGCCATCAGGACGATGGAGGCGATTGTCCGGGTGCGGTCCATCCGCCAGGCGGTGCCCAGAAGCTGTCGACAACCTGCGAGTACGGTGATCATGTCGTCACCTCCTCGGGCGGTGCGTCCTCGGTGAACCGGTCGGCCTGAAGTCGGAACAGTCGGGCGTAGCGGCCGTCGAGGGCGATGAGCTCGTCGTGGCTGCCCTGCTCGACGACCGTGCCGTCGGCCAGGACGACGACGTGGTCGGCCTGCCGCACCGTGGAGAAGCGGTGGGAGATCAGCAGGGTGGTGGCGCCCTGGGTCAGCTCCGCGAACTCGTCGAAGAACCGGGCCTCGGCGCGGACGTCGAGGCTCGCGGTGGGCTCGTCGAGGACCACGATGGGTGAACCGTGGCGCAGCGCGAACAGGGCGCGGGCCAGCGCCATCCGCTGCCACTGCCCTCCGGAGAGGTCGGTGCCGCCGAGGATCTGCGTGGTCAGCGGCGTGTCCAGACCTCGGGGTAGCCGCGCCAGGTCGTCGGCCATGCCGACCGCCCGCGCCGCCTGTTCGATGCCCTCGCGGTCGTCGGCGGCGTCGATCGCGCCGTAGCCGATGTTCGCCGCCGCCGAGATCTCGTAGCGGGCGAAGTCCTGGAAGATGACGCCGAGCTTGCGGCGCCACTGGGTGACCGGGTACGTGCGGATGTCGACTCCGTCGACCCGGATCGTTCCGCCGGTCGGCTCGTAGAGCCGGGCGAGCAGCTTGATCAGGGTGGTCTTACCGGCCCCGTTCAGGCCGACGATCGCCGTGCACCGGCCCACCGGGATCGTCAGGTCCAGGTGGTCGAAGACGAGCCGGTCCTGCCGGGGGTAGGAGAACGAGACCCGGTCGAAGTGGATGGTGGCGACAGGATCGGGTACGGCGGCCGCAGCGGGGGCCGGGGCCCGGTCCGGATCGGCGCCGCGGACCTCGGCCGGGTAGGCGTCGACCTGCTCGGCGAACCGTTGGACGGCGGCGTAGGCGGTCATGCCCACGGCGATCTGGTTGTCCGCCTCGGGATAGAACTCCGACAGCCGCAGGGCGCCGAGGCTGGCCTGCATGACCAGCGCGAAGCCGGTGAGGGTGAGCTGGTCAGCCGCAGCGCGCCCGGTGAAGGCGAAGACCATGCCGGTGAGGACCAGCCCGACCAGGGCGTACCGGAAGAAGGGCCAGAGGTAGAGCCGCCGGCGGGCCACCCAGAGCGGCGCCAGCCAGGCCCGGTATGCCTGATCGAGCGTCACGGTCAGCCAGCCGGCGAGTCCGAAGACGCGGATCTCCTTGCCGGCCGCCGGTTGGATACCGAGGTCGCGCAGATAGTCGATCTTGCGTTCGGGCCCGTCGAGGGCGTAGCGCAGCCGGGAGTAATGGCGGATGCCGTTGCGTTGGCCGTAGCGGAACAGCAGCACCACCACGACCAGGGCCAGGGCCGCCCACCAGGCGAACGCGAGGGCGACGACCGCGGCGTAACCGATGAGTTGCACGTATCGGGCGCCGAGCGCGAGCAGGCCGGCGCAGGCCTGCCCGGGGCTCTGGAAGCCGTACTGCACCTCGTTGACGGCCGCCCGGAGGTCCTGTAGGGCCACCTGATCCTCCAGGGGCGCTACGCCCCGGGACCGCAGAGCGGCGGCCATCAGCTCGTCGAACATCTGCCCGTCGACGCGGCGGGCCACCAGTTCGCCGAGCGAGCCCTGGAAGGGCGCCGCGATCTGCTGACCGACGAAGGCCGACGCGGCCACCGCGAAGATGGCGAGCACCGAGCGCCAGGCCGCCGAACCCGTTCCGCCGGTGACCGCCTCGGGCACGCGACCGAGGAGGTTGCTCGTGGCAATCACGAAGACCACCGGAAGGACACCCAGGAGAACGTTGATCGCGGCGAGGCCGGCGATCGGCCTCCTGCCGGCGCGCGGCAGGATCCCGACGATGCTCCACCGCTTGCTCAGCTCTGCCAGTGCGGTGTTCCACCTGGCCGTCACCGAGCCTGCTTCCCGTCCATCCGGGTGGCGTTCGGCGGCAGGTCCAGCACGGCGATCACGTCGTTGATGTTGAATGGGTGGATCGTCGGCACCGCCAGGAGCAGCGGCATGACCGGAGAGCGGTACTTACCGATCATGTGCTGGTAGTTGATCGTCGCGTTCGTCAGGTTCTGCGTGAAGTCCTTGGGGTGGGGATAGTGCACGGCGCTGGCGGCGCGGTCGAGCACGAAGCGGGCGTCGTCACAATGCAGCCGGTATGCCAGATCCAGATCCTCGCCACCCAAGGTGCGGAAGGTCTCGTCGAAAAGGCCCACGCCCCGCAGTTGGCTGGTACGCGCCGACACATTGCACGTCCAGTACATGATCCACGGTGCCGGTAGGTCGGCGAAGTCATCGTTGTCGTAGCGCCGGTAGAACCCTTCACGGACGTCGGAATAGCCACCCTGGGCGGTGAGGCGATCGATCGCCCTGTCCGCGTCCCACGGGTCGATCAACTGCTCGAGTTTGCTGTTGTTGTCGCCGTCAAGGTCGAAGCCATAGACGTAACCGATGACCGCGACTGGTCCGGGCGCCGACTCGTGGCGGACCAGGTGCGCGGCGAGCAACCCGGAATGTGCCAGGACGCCGGAGTCGAGCATCACGCAGATCTCACCCGTCGCGCGCCTGATGCACGCGTTGCGCGCGCGGGTGACGCCGACGCCGTCGTGCTCCTGATAAAGGTGGTGCAGATCGAGCCGGTCCCGGTAGCGGTCAATCACCGACGTGGTGTGGTCGGTGGACCCGTCGTCGCCAATCAGGACCTCGAACCGGTCGGTCGGCAGGCTCTGCCGGGTCAGCGAATCCAATGTGTAGGCGAGCAGGTCAGCCCGGTTGTAGGTCGGGATTACCACGCTACAGCGCCGCGAGTTGGCCATTTTGTCTCCTGCTAATCAACGGCTCGACCGACGCCCAGCCCCGGTGGTGACCACGCCGCACGCGTCACCACGCGGTCAGCCGGCACCGGTGCCGAGAAGCGGAACCCGCGCAGACGATCTGCACGGTGAGCAATCGAGGTGGACGGATCTTCCGATGGTCATCGTGGTTCTCACCCGCCGCGACCAGGCCCCTGAGCGGCTGGCCAGCGCGCGCCCGGCACGTCGTCGGCAGCGTCGTCCAAGCCCACCCGAGAAGGCCGCTCGGACCTGCGGCGCGGTCACACGCACCTGAACCGGACAGGTCGCCACAGCCTTGCAGGGCGATCGACGCGGATGCATCTCCGTGTGTGCGCTCCCACGGCCGTCACCCGTGCGGCTCCGGACGGCAATTCGGGAGATGAGACGGCCTGGAGGCCGGTGACAGACTGGCCACCGCCGGCCCAAACCGGAAGGGTGCCCCCATGTCACGTCCAACCCGTACCGACGTACAGGTGTCGGTCATCATTCCGACCTACAACCGCAGCCAGGCGCTGCGGCAGACGCTGAAGCACCTGGCACGGCAACGGTTGCCGGCGAAGAAGTTCGAGGTCATCGTCACCGACGACGGATCGTCCGACGACACCCGCACCGTGGTGGACGAAGCCGCCGCGACGCTGCACATTCGGTACCACTTTCAATCGGACGACGGCTTCCGGGCCGGCGCGGCGCGCAACGCCGGCGCACGGTTGTCCACCGCACCGATCCTGGTATTTCTGGACACCGGCACCTTCGTCGCCCCGGAATTCCTGGAGCGCGTCCTCGCCGAGCACGCCGAGGGCGAGCGCACGGCACTTGTCGGTTACGCCTACGGCTACGACATCGACGGCGAGATGCCTGGTCTGGCAGCGGCGATGGAAGGGGTTCTGCCCGAGCAGGTCGTTGCCCAATTCTGCGACGAGCCGAGTTTCTTCGACCCCAGACACGCCTACTTCGCCGCCGCCAACTTCGACCTGGGATCGCTGGCCGCCCCATGGGTGCTGTTCTGGTCGTTGAACTGCTCGGTGCGCGCCGAGGACTTCTGGCGGGTCGGGGGGTTCGACGAGGAGTTCCGGCGCTGGGGCATCGAGGATCTGGAACTCGCCTACCGGCTGTTCAAAGACGGGGTCGGCTTCCGCCTGACCCGGTCGGCATGGGCGGTGCACGCGCCCCAGGGCCGCGACCGGGACGCCAACATGGTCGACGGCAAGGCCAACATCGCGCGGTTCCTCGCGCAGCACCCGCAGCCGCCGGTGGAAATCGTCTGGAAAGTAATGCAGCGTACCCAACTGCTGGCACTGGAGGAGAACTACCAGTTCCTGCTCTCCTGGACCGAGGGGATGCGGGCGGTCGACGTGGCAGGCGAGGTGCAGCGGGAACTGCCCCACTGCGACGCCGCCGGTCAGACGGCCATCCTCGGCGCGGGTGGCCGGGTACCGGCGGCGTTGTCCGGCGCGGTGCTGCTGGACTTCGACGCCGAACTGCTGGCGAAGGCCGCCTCTGGGACCTCGCACCGGGCACACCACGCGATCGGCCTGCGCACGCCGCTGGCCGACGACGCGGTCGAGACCGTCCTCCTGACCTCCCGGCTGGCCGGGCTCTGGCCCCGCTGGGGTGCGGACTTCCTGGTGGAAGCGCACCGGATCGGCCGCTCGGTGCGCCTCACCGACGCGCTGGCCAGGCAGGTCCGCGCCCTCAGACGCTACTGAGCCGGCACCGACACGACGCAGCGCCCGGCTGGGGACTACCGCCGGCGTCCGTCGGCTGGCACCACCCCTGCTGGCTGCACAGATCACCTGGGAGGCGATGATGCGCCGTCACTGCTGTGCGACCGGCGCAGCCCACCCCCTCTCCTGCCGCGCCAAGCGTGCGCCCGGCGTCGCCCGCCGGCCCGCCCGGTGACGCCGGCCCGGCCGGTCAGCGACGCCGGGTACCGGCAGACGATCGGGGGTAGAACGGCAATCTGTGAGGCGTGTTAACGGATGACAGTCGGCAGACTGGTTGCCGGGGACTCGATCCGAAGGGTGCGCATGCCGACCTCAGCCAGGAACAGCCCGCAACTGTCGATCATCGTCCCGACCTTCAACCGCAGCGACCTGCTGCGCCAGACCCTGGACAATCTGGCCCGGCAGCGGATGCCGACGGAGATGTTCGAGGTCATCGTCGCCGACGACGGCTCGTCGGACGACACCCGTGCGGTGGTAGCGGAGGCCGCGAAGACGCTGACCATCCGCTACCACTTCCAGCCGGACCAGGGTTTCCGGGCGGGTGCCGCGCGCAACGCCGGCGCCCGGCTGGCGACGGCCCCGATCCTGGTGTTCCTGGACACCGGTGCACTCGTCGGACCGGACTACCTGCAGTGCCATCTCGCCGCACACGCTGCCGGCGAACGCACGGCGGTGGTGGGCTACGCCTACGGATACGATCCCGCCGCGGCCGCACCCGGTTATCTGACAGCAGCCGCCGAGATGCCGCCCGAGCAGATCGTCGCCCGATTCCACCACGAGGCGAGCTTCGCCGACGCCAGACAACCACAGTTCGTCGCCTGCGACTTCGATCTGGGCCGGCTGGCCGCCCCATGGGTGCTGTTCTGGACGTTGAACTGCTCCCTGCGGGCCGACGACTTCTGGCGGCTGGGCGGCTTCGACGAGGACTTCCGTGGCTGGGGCCTGGAGGATCTGGAACTCGCCTACCGGTTGTTCAAGGACGGGGTCGGGTTCCGCGTCAGCCGGCAGGCGTGGGCGGTACACGCCCCCCACGACCGCGACACGGACGCGATCCTGGCCGACTGCATGGTCAACCTCCGCCGGCTGATGGTGAAGCATCCGGAGCCACCCATCGAGATCGTCTGGCGGCTGATGCGACGCGTCAGCCCGTTGGACCTGGAGGTCAGCTACCAGTTCCTGCTGGCCTGGGCGGACCGGGCGCGCGGGACCGATGTGGCTGCCGAACTGGCGCAGGAGATACCCCGCCTGGACCCGGCGGGCCGCACGGTCATCGTCGGGGCGGGTGGCCGGATACCGGCCACCCTGCCGTCGGCGATCCTGCTGGACTTCGACGCGGACCTGCTCGCCAGGGCGACCTCCGGCACCTCGCACGTGGGGCACCACACGATCGGCCTGCGTAGCGTGCTCGCCGACGGCGCGGCGGACACCGTGCTGCTCACCTCCCGGCTGGCCGGGCTCTGGCCCCGCTGGGGAAGAGCCCTGTTGACCGAGGCCCACCGCGTCGGGCGGTCCGTCCGTCTCACCGAGACGCTCGCGCGGCAGATCGGCGAGTCACCACAAGGCTGAATCGACGTCCGAGCGGTCAACGCGCGTGGCGCGACGCGAACCGCCCGCCTGCATGTGATAGACGGGTCTGAAAGTCTTTGGGAACGTCACGAGGAGGAGCACATGGCACAACTCCGGCTCGGCAGCATCCTGCTTGGCACGGCCGACCCCGAGCGGCTGCGCGCGTGGTACGTCGCCGCCTTTTCCCCGGTAGTGACACCGTCGGGGTTCCTCGACTTCGGTGGGGTCGACGTGCTGATGGATGGCCGTGACGACGTCGCGGTCAAGAATGCCGAACCGGGCCGCATGATCCTCAACTTCGAGGTCGACGACGCCCGGGCGGTCGCCGCCCACCTCGACGGCATCGGGGTGACGTGGCTCGCCCCCGTGGAGGAACGCAAGGACGGGATCTTCGGCACGCTTCTCGACCCGGACGGCAACTACGTGCAGATCATCGAACTCAACGAGGCGTATCTCGCATCGCAGCGGGCCGCCCCGACCACGGCAGGGACGACGCTGGCGCATTCCAAGGCGTTCAGCGGGTTCTCCGTGGACGATATCCCGGCGGCGCAGAGGTTCTACGGCGAGACGTTGGGGCTGGACGTGGACGAGGAGTACGGCATGTTGCACCTGCGCCTGGCCGGCGGTAAGGAAGTGCTGGTCTATCCCAAGTCCGAGCATCAGCCCGCCACCTACACGATGCTCAACTTCCCGGTCGAGGACATCGAGCAGGCGGTGGCGACGCTGCGCGAGCGGGGCGTGGTCTTCGAGGCGTACGACAATGTCGACGCCAACGGCATCTATCGTGGCGAGGGCCCACCGATCGCCTGGTTCCGCGACCCGGCCGGCAACATCCTCTCCGTGCTACAGGAGTAGGAAAGGGCACCGTCGTCGGGCGCCACGGTAGGGCAGGCGGGTCGGGCCCCACCGTGGCGCCCGCGTGTGCGGTCCCGGGAAGCACCGGCGGAACCCGTCGCCTCTGATCGTGCCGTATCCGAGCCCCAGAGCAGGGGATACCCGAGGACCGGGCAACAGATGGCACAACAGTCCTGCTCCCGACGCGGCCCGGATGACACCATTTAACGATGATCGATGTCAATGAATTCGGCCGCGGTGCGCGAGCCAGAGCTGGGCTGATGATCAACCGGTTGGACGAGGTGGTGACCCGCGAGTCACCACCAGGGGCCACCGCCGAACTGGCCTCCTGCGCGGACCTGCTGCAGGCCTGGGGCACCGCCGCGCTGGGCCGCCCGGCTCAGCGGATCATCCTTGACGGGCTTCCCCACCTGCTCTGGCCGGCAGCAGAGCAACGGGTGCTGTTGCTGGGGCACTACGACACGGTCTGGCCGACGGGAACGATCCGGGAATGGCCGTTCGCCCTGACCGGCACCATTGCCACCGGACCCGGCGTGTGCGACATGAAGGCCGGCATCGTGCAGATGCTCACCGCCCTCGAGCTGCTGCCGGACACCTCCCGGATCGGCCTGCTGCTCACCTGCGACGAGGAGAGCGGATCCACCGCCTCGCGCCCCCTGATCGAGCAACAGGCCCGACGATCCGGCACGGTCCTGGTCGGTGAGCCCAGCACCGAGTCCGGAGAGCTGAAGGTGGCTCGCAAGGGCGGATCGGTCTACCGGGTCGAGGTGACCGGGCGCGCCGCGCACGCTGGCGTCGAGCCACACCGCGGGATCAACGCCAGCGTGGAGCTGGCCCACCACGTCCTCGCGGTCGGCGCGCTGGCCTCGGGCGAGACCAGCGTGACACCCACGACACTCTCCGCCGGCACGATGACCAACGTGGTGCCCGAATCCGCGGTCCTCTCCGTCGATGTGCGGGCGTGGACCAGGGACGAACTTCACCGGGTGGACAGGTCGATCCGGGCGCTGGCACCCCGGCTCGGAGGAGCCCGGCTCAGCATCGCTGGCGGGATCAACCGGTATCCGATGCCGGCCGAGGTGGCGCTACCGCTGCTGGAGGCGGCCCGGGCGGTAGCCGCCGAACTCGGTCTGCCACCGGTGAGCGGCGTCCAGGCGCCCGGAGCGTCGGATGCCAACTTCACCGGCGCGCTCGGTGTGCCGACCCTCGACGGACTGGGTGGCGTGGGCGGGTGCCCGCACGCCCGGGGCGAGTATGTGGACGTCTCGCGGATGCCCGAGCGGACCGCGCTGTTGGCGGCCCTGATGGCGCGCATCCTGACCGCGCCCGGGCCGGACGCCCCGCCCGCCGCGGCGAACCAGCCGCTCGCCCGGACCCAGCAGTGACAAGTGACCACGACCCGCTCAACACACGATGCCGCTATCGCTTGTGGACACTGCGGGCGCCGGGCCGATCGCCTCGTCACTACCACCGCAGCGCCAGCGACCGGTAACCTGTCGCACTGGCCGCACGCGGTGCGGCGGCGGTGGCCGAGAGAGGGCGATCGACGTGCGGGCAAGCGAAATGAGCGCCACGACGGGGTCGGCACCACGCCTCGGGGTCGAGGAGGAGTTCTTCGTCGTCGACCCGGTCACCCGGTCCGTGACACCCCAGGCCGACACGGTCGTGCAAGCGGCCCGGGCCCGCCTCGGCGCCGGTGTCTCCGGTGAGATCACCAAGCTGCACGTGGAGACGAGGACCCTGCCCACCACTTCGGTGGCGGAGCTGCTCACCCAACTGATCGAGGCACGCCGGGTCATCGCCGAATGTGCCGCCAGCGTCGGGTTGCGCGTCATCGCCACCGGCACACCCGTGCTGCCCGGCCCGATCCCGCCGCCGGTCACCGAGGGCGCCAGGCAGGACCGTGGCACGGCCACGTTCCGTGGCCTGCACGACGAACTGGCCATCTGCGCGCTACACGTACATGTCGAACTGCCCGACCGGGAACGCGCCGTGCTGGTCAGCAACCACCTCCGGGCCTACCTGCCCCTTCTGCTCGCGCTCTGCGCGAACTCGCCGTTCTGGGCCGGGCGGGACTCCGGATACGCGAGCTGGCGGACGATGATCTGGCCTCGCTGGCCGGTCGCCGGCCCGCCGCCCGCGTTCACCTCGCTCGCCCACTACGAACAGATCGTGGAAACCCTGCTCACAGCGGGCGCGACGGTCGACGCCGGCACGATCTTCTGGGACATCCGCCCCTCGATGAACCACCCGACGCTGGAGATCCGGGTGGCCGACGTCCCGGTCACCGCGCATGAGTCGGCGCTCTACGCCGCTCTGGTCCGCGCCCTGGTGGTCCGGGCCGCCGAGGCGGTGGACCGAGGTGAGGACGGTCCCGACATTCCCGCTGAGCTACTCCGGGCGGCGTATTGGCGGGCGGCGCGCGACGGGTTGGAAGGCCACGTGCTCGACCTGCGCACCGGCCGCCCGGCACCGACCCGGGACGTGCTCACCGACCTCGTCCGGTCGTTGCTGCCGGTGCTGCGGGACCACGGCGACGATGTGCTGGTCGACTCCGGGCTGGCCCGGCTGTTCCGCATGGGAAGCGGCGCGGCCCGCCAGCGTGCGGCGGTGGCCAGCCGGGGCCGGTTGACCGACGCGGTCGACTACCTGATCGCGGTGACCGAACCCAGTGCGGTGCACCAGCCGCGCAACGAGAGCACGTTTACGTAACCGCAGTCGATCCTCATGCGTGATGCTGAAGCGGTGGGAGACGTCGGGAGGCGTACATGACCATCGGGACAGACCGCGCCGGAATCGGCACCAGGACGACAGCGGACATGCTCGAGGCGGCCCGGACCTTCGCGGATCTGATGTCGACCCGCCGGTCCATGCGCCACTTCTCGCCCGAACCCGTGCCGCTGGTCGTGGTCGAGGAGGCGATCCGCGCCGCGGCGACGGCACCGAGCGGCGCGAACCTGCAACCGTGGCGGTTCGTCGTGGTGACCGACCCCGATCGCCGGCGGCGCCTGCGTGAGGCGGCCGAGGCCGAGGAACGTGAGTTCTACGCCCGGCGGGCCAGCGCGGAGTGGTTGGCGGCGATCGCCCCGATGGCGACGGATTGGCGTAAACCGTTCCTGGAGGTGGCGCCGGTCGTCATCGTGGTTTTCGAGGTGCATCAGGGCCCGAACAGTCCGAAGCCCTACTACGTCAAGGAGTCGGTGGGCATCGCTGTCGGGCTGCTGATCAGCGCGCTGCACCACGCTGGCCTCGCCACGCTGACCCACACTCCCAGTCCGATGCGCTTTCTCAACGAGGTGTGCGAGCGGCCCCCGGAGGAGCGGCCGTACGTGGTGATGCCGGTTGGGCACCCTGCCCCCGACGCGACCGTTCCCGATCTCGCCCGCAAGCCGATGTCGGAGGTGCTGATCAGGCGGTGATCGGTGTACGGCAATGCGCGAATCAGCGCCGTAGCTGCAACTCGCGGGCGAAGAACGCCCGCAGCGGCGAGACGTGGCGCTCCGGGCGTCGCCACTCGGCCAACAAATCCTCCAACAGGTGGAGTTCGTCGATCAGCGTCTCGCCGTGGTAGCGCCGGACGACCGGATGGATGAACGCACTCTCGGCCGCCCGGTGCGGCTCGGGATGCCGCTCGATCGCGAAGACGTCACCGTAGTCGTCGCGGCCCCAGCGCAGGCCGAAGGTGTAGTAGTGCGGCTCGTCGTGGAACCGTGACCGGGCGAGGTCCTCGGGTAGGTCGACGTGGTGCCGGACCTCGCCGGTCGTCTCGTCCACCACCAGTACGTCGCAGAGGTACTCGAACTGGGTCCAGAGTGCGGAACTCCAGTTGAGCCGGTCGAGCGTCAGGGCAGTGAGGATGTCGGCGTCGCTGGCCACCACGGAGTACGCCAGCGGCACCCCGTCATAGCGCTCGCGCAGCAGGGCGGTCAGCGTGCGGAGGTTGTACCGGAAGCCGTCGATGAACGCGGACGAGGCTCGTTTGAAGTCCCGTGCTTGGGCGAGGGTGCCCGCGAAGTAGAGCCCGTCGATGTTTGTCGACTGCCAGTCCGGTCCGGTCGTCGGCATCCGACCGCTGGCCACCAACTCCGGCTGGCAGCCCGAGTCGAAGATCGAGGTGTCCATCGCGAATCCGGTGCAGCGGATGACCGACTCGTACTCCAGCATGGCGGTCTCACCGTCGGCGTGGGTGTAGGTGAGATGCACCTCGTAACCGCCGTCGGCTCCGGGTCGGATCTCGTCGATGACGCAGTCCAGCACCGAGTGCAGAGTCTTGAACTGATAGCTGTCGAGCACCGCGCCGTGGTGCCCGCGTACGTCGCCGGGATGCTTGGTGTTCCAAGCGAGCCGCAGCGGCCGGGGACTCGCCAGGTGCACCATCGACGCCTGCCCGAGGATCGCCGAGGCGGTCTCGAAGGCCGAGTTCCCCTTGCCGATGATCAGCACCCGCTTGCCGGCGTACGCGGCCGGGTCGGTCTCCATCTCCTCGTACCCGACGGCGTGCTCGATCCCACGGATGGCCGGCACGTTCGGTCGGACCCAGCCGGTGGCGACGATCACGGCCCGGCAGCGCAGGGTCTGGTCATCGGTGTGTACCAGGAAATAGCCGACGCGCTGCTCGATCCGTTCGACTGTCACCCCGAAGCGGACCGCGAGCTTGTGGTGCCGCTGGAAGTCACCCACGTAGCGCACCATGTCATCGGCGTGCGGGAAGTACTCATTGCTGTAGTTGGCGAAGGGAAGCTCCGCGGGCTCGTGCAGCAGGGAATTCCAGTCCCAGCGCAGGCGGATCTCGGGATCGTCGCTCACCGAGTGCACCTTGTTGAGCGAGATCAGCCGGCGGTGCCGGGGAAACCGCCGGAAGAACTCGGCCGGTTCCGCTGCCCGCTCCAGGGTCACGTAATCCGCGCCGATCTGCTGCAGGTAGTAGCTGAGCTGGATGCCAGCTGGGCCGGCACCGATGATCACGTACTGGTGTTCGTCGACTTCAACGTGATCCTCGGCCTGCCGCACGGGAACCTCCTCGTCGCGCCCACGGGAGGCGACAATCTCCTATGGACGGCCGACCTGTCAACGGTGCGGCGTCCAGCGGCGCGGTCACACCCGGCCACCGATCCCACCGACCGGAAAGAGGGCACGAAGGAAGAAGTTTCGACCGATGATGTCTGCCAAAATCTGCGCCACCACCAAGTCCACTGTCGACAGAAGGCGCCAGACGATTCGTCGGCGTCATCCGCACTAGACCAGGAGCGTGGCAGCATGGCACACATCGACCTCGGCCTCGACGAGCAGCAGCTCCCCGGAATCTCCGGTCTGATGAAGTACCGTCCGGAGACCGCCGGACCGCTCAACGCGCTGGCGGAGGTGCTGTTGCGAGGGCCGCACCCGTTGACCGCCGGCGAGCGGGAACTGATCGCCGCCTACGTCTCGGGCCTCAACGAATGCACGTTCTGCTGTTCGTCGCACTCGGCGTTCGCCGCAGCGCAGCTCGACACCGGAATGACTCTGGTCGACCAGGTCCGCGCCGACCCCGACACGGCACCGATCTCCGTGAAGCTGCGCGCCCTGCTGCACATCGCCGCGGCGGTCCAGCAGGACGGTCGGAAGGTGACGGCTGACCTGGTCGCTGCGGCCCGACGTGAGGGCGCCAGTGACCTGGAAATCCACGACACGGTGCTGATCGCTGCGGCCTTCTGCATGTACAACCGATACGTCGACGGGCTGGGCACGTTCGCGCCCACCGAGCCGGCGGCGTACGAGGAGTCGGCGCGACGTATCGTCGCCGAGGGCTATCGGGCGTAGTCATCGGGTCCCGCGCCCGCCCCGGCGGGCGCGTCTCCTCCCGCGCCCGACGGACTCACCGGCCCTACAGGGCACGTGCCTCATGTCTGTGACGGTGGTGCGGACCTAGGCAGGGGAAGGACGCCGATCAGGCTGTTCCTCGGCGAGACTCTTGATGCCGCTCAGGACCAGCTCGATGTTGTCGCGAAGCTCGCCGAGGCGGAGCGCGACAATCTGCTCTTCACTCTCGGGGCTCTGGTCGATGACGAGGCTCAGTCCCGAGCGGCCGGGGCCGATCCGCACCGAATGCCGCAACCGGGTGCCGGTCGACTCAGGCGTGAGCTCGAAGAGCCAGGTGGCCGCCGGAGACGTCAGGCTTGCTCTGTCCTCGGCGCCGGCGAAGGTCCCGTCCACGTCCGTGACGACCCATTCGAACGTGAGCGGACGTTCGAACTCGGTGACGTGCGACTCGGTGCGCCACTCGCCGAGGCGTCGGTGTCGGTTGTAGCCGATGAACCGCGCACCCACTCTCGGGCTGTCCACACCGTCGAGCCACTCCACCCGCTGCAACTCGGGGCTCAGCCGCGGCGGCAGGTGGATGTCCGTTACCAGATCCCAGAGCCGTGACGGACTCGTCGCGACGTGGACCTCACAGGTCAAGCTCGGCCCATCGGCATAACGCACTGTCGCCGCCCCTTGTCCACCCGACCCCTCTGGTCAAGACTGGCATCGATGTTAGGGGTGGGGACCGCGGCGCACCACCGGAGCATCAGTCGCCGCGAAGGTGGCCATTCGGATGGCGACGCAGAGCAGTGCCAGAGGCTAGTGCTGTGTCCACCAACAGTGGCCGGGTTGTGTGGGATCCTCGTGGTTGGCTTCGGGTATGCCCAGGCGGAGGGATTCGGGAGCGCCGCGGGTGGCGCATCGCACCGCCCGGGTCGGCCTCTGTCTGACCCGGGCGCAGCGGCAACGCCGTCCCGGCGTGACCCACGCGGGCCACCAGCGGTGTCAGGGTCGGTTGGCCGGCTGAGGCCGCCCCACTACCGGTGGGGAGTCGCTCGCTCCGACATCGTCTGGGCGAGGAACCACAACACCACCGACAACCCGGTGCACGTTAGTGGTCACAGCACTAGTCGCACTCCACCAGACCGGCCCGGATAGCGTTGATCGCGGCTGTCGTGCGGTTGGGAGAGTCCAACTTGAGCATGATGCTCGCCACCAGGCGCTTCGCGCCGTGGCTGGAGATGGCCAGTCGCCGTGCTATCTGCTTGTTGCTCAACCCCTTCACCAACAGAGTCAGCGCCTCGGTCTCGCGGGCAGTCAGGTTCACCGTGCGGGCGCGGGTGCCCGACCCCGGCTCGTCAGCACGAGCGAGCAGCGCACGGGTCAGCGTGGGCGGCATCGGCAGCTCGCCGCGGCAAATGCGGTGCAGGGTGTCGCTGAGCAGATCAGCGGTCAGGCGCTGCTGGGACACGAAACCGTCCACCGGCATCGAGGCCAGCGGGGTGACGTTTGTGGTCGACGCCTCGTCGACGAGCAGGATGACGTGGGTGCTGCCCCGTACCGCCCGGGCCTCGGTCTCGAGCCAGTGCGCCTCGGGCGGCCCCACGATGAGGAAGTCGATGCCGCCGAACTGTGACAGGGTCTCGTACTCTTCGCGGGATCCGCAGCGGTGCACCGTCGAGACCTCCGGCACGTTACCGAGCACCGCCTCGATGCCCCGGCCGAACACCTCGTTGTCCACCAGGACCGCGACTGTCAGTGTGCCGCGGTCGACCTCCAGCATGCTGTGCATTTCCACTACCTCCACTGCGTCAGCGGGATGCGCCTTCGTCGGCGGCGGACGTCGTACCCTCGTCGATCGGCTAGGCCCGATGGACGAGGCGGCGCCGTACGGGTACCTGGACTAGGGTGGTAACCGCGCCGCCGCGACGAGCCCGCCCCGGCCCCCTGCGAGGCGATGTCATGAGACGAGGCGGGCGTCCGTCGGCGTCAGCGCATCCGGATCGCCCATCACGTCGGCACCTCCCCATGGCGTGGGCCGTCTCCGCCGACCTTCATCGGCTACAGACCCATCGTGCTATTGGCGACCCTGGGCGCTCATCTCCTGAATTGCGCAGTGGCTGACCAGCGTCTTTCTCCGGATACACCACTGGGCCGCCATCGGTCGAGGATGGCAGCCCAGCGGCAGGTGACGGTACGGGTCACACGGGGTCGATCAGCCCGTACGCCCGGACCGGAAACGTGCCCATACCCGCGACGGCGACCGGCGCGGCGTGAAAGCGGAAGCCCTCCGCCGGCAGACCCTCGAGCCCGCACAGGTGCTCGACGATCGGGATGCCCGCGGCCAGCAGCCCAGTGTGCGCCGGGCGGTGCAGATCGGCCATGTCGTCGATGTTGACCGAGTCGATGCCGACCACCGCAGGGCCCTGCGACACCAACCAGGAGACCGCCTCGGCGGTCAGGAACGGATGACCGGACGCGCCGTAGTCCGCGGTGCCCCAGTGCCGGTCCCAGCCCGTGCGGACCAGTACCGCCCGGCCGCTGACGGCGCAGCCGTCGAACGCGTCCACGCCGATCCCCGGTGTGGACGAGTTGCTGACGTCGACCAGCACACCCGGCACGTCCACCAGCCGCGACAGCGGCACCTGTGACAGGTCCCCGCCGTCGGCGAACCGGTGGAACGGCGCGTCCAGGTAGGTGCCGGTGTTGGCCACCAGGGTCACCCGGCCGATCTGAAACTCGGTGCCCGGCGCGTACCGGGAACGGGACTCCTCCCGTGACAGGTGGTCCTCGATGTGCGGGCCGGGCAGACCCGGGTACGTCGTCATGCCGTGCCGCACCACGTGCGACAGGTCGACCAGTCGGGACGGGGACCCGGATCCGGTGGGGTGGAGCTGCGGTGCCGTGTTGGTCATCGACGTTCCCTCCGACGGGGTGCGTCGCCGTCGCCCGCGGTGCGGACGGTGTCGGCGAGGGTCATCAGGTGGTGCCAGGAGGCGTACCCGTAGTCGTCCATCCAGGTGTGGAAGTCGTCGCCGAGCCGGGCGTAGTGCAGCCCGTGCGGCGTGACCAGTCTCAGGACCGTCACCGCACCGCGGTACAGCCGCAGCTCGACGGTGCCGGTCAACGGCTCGTCCAGCTCGGTCAGGCACCGCCGAAGGGTGCGCCCGAGGTGGCTGAACCAGCCGCCCTGTACCGCCGTGGTGGTCCACTCGGCCGAGAGTAGCGTTCGTACCGCGTGCTCGCGCGGGCCGAGCACGGCGTTGGCCAACGCCCGGTGGGCGGTCGTGATGACCGTTGCGGCGGGCGACTCCCGGACCTCGTGGTTCTTCACCCCGAACGCGGTGTCCTCCAGCCCGGAGTACCGGCCGATGCCGTGCCGGCCGGCCAGCTCGTTGAGCCCGATCACCATCTCGCGCAGCGCCAGCGTGGCGCCGTCCAGCGCCACCGGCAACCCGGCTTCGAAGGTCAGGCTCAGCTCAACAGGTTCGGCGGGGCAGTCGACCGCGTGCCGGGTGAGAGTGAACACCGTCTCGTCGAGGCGGTTCTCCGGGGTCTCCAGGCTGCCGTTCTCGATGACCCGTGCCCACGGGTTGACGTCGACGCTGTGCACGGCGTCGGGCAGGACGACGCCGACCTCCGCCAGCCGGGACTGTTTCTCCGCCCGGGTTACGTTCGAGCCGAGAAACGGTGCGACCACGTGCAGCGTCGGATCCAACGTGACGACCGAGCGGCCCAGGCGGGCCGTGCTGTTCTGCATGTACGTGGCGGTATGTCCGACGGCGTCGCCGCCGACGTCCCGGGCCACCCGGACCGCAGCCCGGGCCATCAACGGTCGACTGAGTGTGGACCCGACCGGAAACTGTCCCTGGTAGTAGGCGTCGGCGTGGATCGCGGCCGGCACGGCCTCAGCGAAGAACTCCTCGCTCACGTCGGCTTCCAAGTATGTCGCGCCGAACCGGGCGGCCAGGTCCCGGGTCCGCGCGTCGGTGCCGGGAGGGCCGATGCGGACGTTGAGCGCGGTCGTGCTGACCGGGGCGTCCTTGAGCAGATGCAGCAGGTAGGTGCCGTCCAGACCGCCGGAGTACAACAGCACCAGGTGCCGGGGCGGTCGGGCGATCAACTCGTCCAGCGTGGTGATGAAACGGCGCATCGTGGACCCTTCATCTCGAGGCGGTCGAACGGGTGGCGCCCGTCAACGGCATCGGCGGCTGCACCGACGGCCGGTCGGCCAAGATCGTGGTCAGCGGCGCGAGCACCCGCGAGCCGGCCAGCCGGGCGCCGCGGGAGCGCCGCAGGTCGGCCACGGTGAAGCACCGGCGCAGCCACCGGTCAGTGCCGTCGTGACGGGCGGTGAAACCGGTACGTCCGTGCACCGCGCGCCAGTTGTCGACCACCAGCAGGCTCCCGGTGTCGAGCGCCACCGAGGCCAACGACGGAGTCAGCACGGCTTCCAACTCGTCGAGGGCATGGCGCGCCTCGTCGGTCATCGGCTCCATGGCGTGGAAGTCGGCGGTCAGCTCCGGGTCGTCCACCGGACCGGACAGTACCGCCACCGGCTCCGAGTAGCCGCTCGACCCGAGTTGAGCGAAAGAACTGCTGAATCGGATCCGGAACAGCGGCTGACGCAGCACGTCGACACAGGATCGGGACAACCGGCGCCGCACGTGCGTCACCGTTCCGGTCAGCGTGTGTCCGCTCCGCTCATGATCGGGGCGCAGACAGAGCAGGCTCAGGAAGTCCGGTTTGAACGGGTGGAAGCCGTTCTCGGTGTGCAGCTCCAGGTAGGCCGAGCCGCTGTTCTCCTGCTGGTGCTCGGCACCGGCGATCGGGGCGACATCCTGCACGACTCGGCCGTGCTTCTCGTCGGCGTACCCGATGATGTCGCCGAGGTGCGACATGACCATCA
Source organism: Micromonospora sp. NPDC003944 (assembly GCF_053605225.1). Taxonomy (NCBI): domain Bacteria; kingdom Bacillati; phylum Actinomycetota; class Actinomycetes; order Micromonosporales; family Micromonosporaceae; genus Micromonospora; species Micromonospora sp. NPDC003944. Next base: position 145,028 of record NZ_JBSGIV010000002.1, on the reverse strand, counting down.
GCTGGGCGGCCGTCGCGATGCCGGCCGCACGCCAGTCGGGCAGATAACCGTCGGTGGGTGTGGCGGGCAGCCGATCGTCGACGGGCACGTTGCGCAGCAGCAGCGCGCCCGACGGGCTGCTGCTGCACCGGAAGGCCACCAGGGCTGCGACCAGGCGTTCGGGCAGCCGGCAACCGATCAGCTCCACCGTGGTCATCGCCGCCTGGGTGCTCAGGTCCGCCTCGCCGAGGGCTTCGACGGCCTCAGCGCAGAGGCCGCGCATCAGGACGGCTTCGTCGTGGGTCAGGATGACCTCTTCGAGGTCGCCGGCTTCGAACTCGGTGCTGCTCATCTGACTCACTCTCCGGGCGAGATCGTTCAGGCATCAACGGACCGGCAGGCCCTGATGCGTCACGTTTCCACCTTCGCCTGAGGCGGCGTGCGGCGGAAGCGCAGGAGGCGCGGGCGGTCGACCTGCCCAGCTGACCAGGTCGCAATGAGGAGCAGACTCCGCTGCGAGCGTCGAGGTTGACTAGCGTGAATACCGGGGCTAGCGCGTTGTGGCCGGCTCCGACCGCCGGACCACCGCCGACCACCGACGGGGTCCCGTTCGCACACGAGAAGGGAGCGCAGATGGCCGAAACCGATGCCGCGCGGCCCACCGCAGGGCACGCGCCGCTGACCGCCGACATGGTGGCGGACTACCACCGCGACGGGTTCCTGCTGCTGCCCGCGGACCACCTGTCCGCCGATCAGCTCGCCGAGCTGGTCGAGGCCGCCCCGCTGATCCTGGCTCAGGAAGGGCCGCAGCGCGTACTGGAGCGCGACGGGGTGACCGTGCGCTCGGTGTACGGACCGCACCGTTCCGATCCAGTCGTGGCCCGGGTCAGCCGGTCGGCGGAACTGGCCGGAGCGGCCCGGCAGCTGCTCGACGACGAGGTGTACGTGCACCAGTCGAAGGTCAACCTCAAGGCCGCCTTCGCCGGTGACCAGTGGGAGTGGCACCAGGACTACATCAACTGGCGGGATCGGGACGGGATTCCCCGGCCGGACCTGGTCAACGTCACGGTGTTTCTCAACGAGGTCAACGAATTCAACGGCCCACTGACGTTCATCCCGGGTTCCCACCGGCACGGGCTGCTCGCCGGCACCGACACCGACGCCATGCCGGCCGGCTACGAGGACGGACCGAACTGGATGGCGACTCTGACGGCCACCGAGAAGTTCCAGGTCGACCGGGCCGTCATCCGCCGGCTGGCAGAGGAGGGTGGGCTGGTGAGCCCCAAGGGGCCGGCGGGATCCGTGCTCATGTTCCACCCCAACGTGTTGCACGCCTCGTCGCCCAACCTGTCACCGTTCGACCGGGGCATGCTGCTGATGGTCTACAACGGCGTCCGCAACGCACCCCGGCCGATGGACAGCCCGCGGCCGGACTTCCTCGCCTCGCGTGACGTCGCCCCCATCCCGTTGGCCGCCTGAAGGCGGGCCGACCGGTGGCCACCGCCCGCGCCCGTCCGTGGCACGGGCGGTGGCCTGTTCCGCTCCGTCGATGCTCCGTCGCTCGTGCCCGGCCGGCCTGCGGATGGGTGGGCCGTCAGGCCATTCCGTCGGCGCTGAGCACCACCTTGAACGCGTCCTGCCGGTCGAACAGCCGGTAGGCCGACCCGGCTTCGGTCAGCGGCAGCCGGTGCGTAACGATCCGGCTCGGATCCACCCGACCGGACCGGATCAGCGCCAGCACCGGCTCCCGCATCCGGATGGGGTCGCCGACGGCGAAACGCACGGTCAGCTCGCGGGCGAACGCGAGCCCGGTGGGGAAGGGCATCGCGGCGGAATGGTGTGCGCCCACCGCGCAGACCGTGGCGTGCGCGGCGGCTGCCCGCACCGCGCACGCCAGCGCAGCGTCGCTGCCCACCGCCTCGATGACCGCGTCCGCGCCCCGGTCACTACCGTCGCGTACCGCCTCGTCGAGCTGCTCCGGGGTGACAGCGGTGAACCCGAAGCCGGCTGCCCTCTCCCGCCGCGCCGGCGTCGGGTCGGCGAGCACCACCCGCGCGGCCCCGGCGGTCACCGCGCAGAGCCCGGCGAGCAACCCGAGCGGACCCGCACCCACCACGGCGACCAGGTCACCGGGGGTCACCCGGGCGCCGTGCACCGCCGCCAGCCCGGTCGTCAGCACGTCACCGACGAAGAGCGCCTGCTCGTCGGTGACGTCGTCGGGGGTTGCGGCGAGCACCACGTCGGCGAAGGGCACCCGAACGAACTCGGCCTGCCCGCCGGGCAGTGGCGTCCCCACCACGTCGGCGTAGCCGAACAGGGTCACCGCCGGGCACTGGTAGTGCCAGCCGCGCGCACACGCCTGGCAGCGCCCGCAGGCGACGACGTCGGAGGCAAAGACCCGGGTGCCGACCGCGAACGGGGCCTCTGATCCCGCCTCGTGGACAGTCCCGGCGAACTCGTGCCCGAGCACCGTGCCGGGCGCGAACGCCGGTAGCTCACCCCGGTACGGGTGCAGGTCGGTACCACACACGGCGGTGCGGGTGACCCGGACGATCACGTCACGCGGATGCAGTATCCGGGGCATAGCCACCTCGTCGACGCGCACCGATCCCGGACCGTGGTAGACGACCGCACGCATGGTTGGGCTCGCGCCGCGTCCGGGCTCGGCGGCCCGCGTTCCTGGCATGGTCATCGGCGCACCTTCGTGACGGGGCCGACGCGGCACACCGCGCCGGCGCTGGTTGGGGTCGCTGCGATCCTGGGCCACCCGGACCGCTCCCGGCCAACCGCCGACGGCCGCCGATGCGCCCTGCTCCGACGGGCGGCCGGTCGGCTCTGCCCCGACGGCCACCGCGGCGCCCTGGCCTGACGGTCGGCCGGTCAGCCGCGGCGCGGGCCCGCCTGGCCATGGCCGATCGAGGGCTGAAGAGAGGGGTACGCGTGCCCGCCGCCGACGCGAAGACTGGGCAGGCGGTGACCTGACGACGGTGGAATGAGGTGGCGTACGGTGCCCGATGCTGGACAGACCGACCCAGATCCGTGCTGGTGGTCGGCGCGGCAGGTCGCCGAGGCGATCGCCGCCCGTCGCATCTCGGCCCGGGAGTACCTTGACGCCCAGCTCACCCGGGTCGACAAGCACAACGCCGGACTGGAGTTGGTCGTCACCATCGACGAGCAGGCGCGCGAGCGCGCCCGGCAGGCCGACGAGGCGACCGTGCGGGGCGAACGCTGGGGCCCGCTGCACGGCGTGGCCATGACGATCAAGGACTGTCTCGCCACCGCCGGCCTGCGTACCACCGGCGGCCTGACCGACCTGCGGACCTATCAGCCCCGCGAGGACGCCACAGCGGTGGCCGCGCTGCGCGGGGCCGGCGTGGTGGTGTTCGGCAAGACCAACGTGCCGACGGGCTCGGGCGACCTGCAGTCCTACAACGAGCTCTTCGGCGTGGCCCGCAATCCGTGGCACCCGGCCTACACCACAAGCGGATCCTCTGGTGGGGCGGCCGGCGCCGTCGCCGCCGGGTTCACCCCGCTTGAACTCGGCTCCGACGTGGCCGGCTCGATCCGGGTGCCGGCCAGCGCCTGCGGCGTGTTCGGCCACAAACCCAGCTACCGGGCGGTGCCGATGGTCGGTCATGTCCCGCCCTACCCGTTCAAGCCCCGGGAGGCCGACATCGCCGTGGTCGGCCCGATCGCCCGCACCGTGGAGGATCTGGAGATCGCGCTGACAGCGATCGCCGTGCCGCATCCGTGGGACGCGCCGGCCTGGCGGCTGTCGCTACCACCGCCGCGCCCGGTGCGCCGCGTGGCGGTGTGGCTCGACGACCCGTACTGCCCGGTGGACGCCGAAGTGCGGGCCGCTCTGCGCGATGCCGCCGACCGGCTCGCCGACAGCGGCGTCATCGTCGAGGAGGCCCGGCCCTCCGGGGTGCGGCTCGCCGGTAGCGACGGCGTCTTCCGGCGGTTGCTGGCGTCGGTGGCGATGCCCGAGCACACGGCCGCCGACATCGACGAGATCGCCTCCGGGCGGCGGCCGCCCGGCGCGGTCCTGGGCGGCGAGCACGTCGCCCAGCGTTACCGCGACTGGGTGGAAGCCGACGACCAGCGGAACCGGCTGCGTGCCCGGTGGAGGCAGTTCTTTACCGGCTACGACGCGATCCTGCTGCCGGTGGCGCCGAACCTGGTCGCCCGGCACGACCACCGACCGTTCCAGGACCGCACCGTGACCGTCGACGGGGTGGCGCGCCCCTACTGGGATCAGATCGTCTGGGCAGGCCTGACCGGGGTCAGTTACCTGCCGTCGACCGTGGTGCCGGTCGGCCGCGACTCGCGGGGCCTGCCGATCGGTATCGCGGTGGCCGGCGACTACCTCCAGGACCGCACGACCCTGGAGGCGGCCCGTCAACTCTCCGAGGTCCTGCCACCCATCGGCCACCCCGATCTCCGCGTGGTGGCCGCCGACGACCTGCCGGCACGGCAGCCCTGACTGAGAAGGTCCGCATGACAGAACCGATCGACGTCGTCGTGCCCAACGTGGCCGAGTTCAACACCCGCAATCCGGCCGTGTCGCTGGGCCCGGCCGTCACCGACGTCGTCACCCGCCTGGCGGGGCATCTTGGCGACTACGCGGCCTACTGGAGCAGCCGGCCGCGGGTGCTGGTGCTGCCGGCGGGCCACGACCCGCACTGGTATGCCGACGTACACGACTTGCTCAACGAACCGGTGCCACCGGTCGTCTCGCCCACCCCGGTCAGCGGGATGGTGGCACGGGACCTGCTGGGCGACGGCGCGGCGCTGGCCCGGTTGCGTGACCTCCTCACCGGCCACGACGAGGTCCGGCTGGTCACCTGGGGCGCGACTCCGGAGGTCTTCCTGCTCGCGGCGGCCCTGCGCGGCTGGGGTCTGACGGTACGCCTCGACGGGGTGCCGGAACGCGACTACTGGGTCAGCCGCCACCTCGATTCGAAGCTGAGCTGCCTCGACCTGGCCCGCGACGTGCCCGGAGTGCAGGTGCCGCCCGGCTTGCTGGTCGTCGACAGCACCGAGTTGCGTGGTGCGGCCGAGCACCTGCTCACCCTGCACGAGCGGGTCATCGTGCGGAGCCCGTACGGCGTCGGTGGGGACGGCTCGGTGGTACTGCACCGCGACGCAGGCGGCATCGGCGCGCTGTGGACGGCTGTGGAGCGGGACCCCTTCCTGCGTACCTTCCCGCTGTTGGTGCAACAGTTCGTGGCGCATCGTCAAGGAGTCGGCTGCCCCGCCGTGGACCTACGCATCGACGACGACGGGATCCGGGAGATCGTGGCCACCGCGATGGCCGTGGACGTCTCTCGGGTCCGGGGGGTGCACGTCGGACCCGGCTCGGTGCCCCCGGCCGAGGCGGAACGGATGACCCATATCGGTCGCAGCATCGGGGTTGCCGCGCACGCCCGGGGATTCCGGGGCTGGATGTGCGTGGACTTCGTCCTCGCCGATGACGGCTCCTACCACGTGACCGAGATCAACGCCCGGCGCAGCGGCGCCATGCCGGCGATCGCGATGCTGCACCGCTGGGGGCCCGCCGAGCAGGTGGTCTTCTCGCACGACGCGGTGACCCTCGGCACCCGGGGCCCGCTGTCGTACCTCGATGACGTACGGCCAGTGCTCGCGCGGCTCTGGGCCGACGGGGTACGGATCTACCCGACGTCGGTTCGCGGACTGGGCTTCCGGCAGCCGGTGCTCTCCCTGATGGCCCCCGGGGCCGATGTGGCGAAGGCGCAACGAGTTGTCGAGGACGCCGCCCGGGAGTTGGCCGCAGCCGTCAGAGGTGGTAACCGGGTCCGCCGACAGGTCACCGCCACGGCGCCGTCCGCAGGTTGAACCGTCGTGGGCCGGGGGAGCGGTTCCCCCGGCCCACGACGCTGTGCGGGGTCAGCGACCGATCACTCCGCCGTCACGGCGTCGGATCGCCACGGTCGCCGAGCGGGGACGCCCATCAGGATCGGCATCGGGCCAGTTGCTCACCGTCCGTGGGTTCGCCGGCGAGGGCCTCTCCAGGGTGGCCACCGCCTCGCCCGGGTGCTGCACGTTGACGAACATGGTCCGGTGGTCCGGGGTAAAGGTGATACCTGACATCTCACAGCCGCGCGGACCGACCGCGAAGCGACGCACCTCCCCGGTGACCGGGTCGGCCGCCAGCAGCGCGTTGTTGCCCATGTTGACGTAGTACGTCCGCGGGTTGTTCAGGGACGAGTTGGAGATGTCGCTCTGGATCCACAGCCGCCCGTCGTCGTCGAAGGCGAGGCCGTCGGGCGAACCGAACTTCCCCGCCGCGTCGAGTTGCACGTTCGGGTCGAACTCGGGGTCACCCGCGAGCAGGAAGATATCCCACTCGAAGGTGGTGGCGGTGGCGTCTGCGTGCCGCTCACGCCACCGCACGATGTGGCCGAACGGGTTGGGCTGCCGAGGATTGGCCGCGTTCGGGAAGCCGGGCCCGTTGCTCAGCGTCACGTACACCTCGTTGGTGTGCGGATGGACGGCGATCCATTCCGGCCGGTCCATCGGCGTGGCACCGACCGCGTCGGCCGCCTGCCGGGTCCGGAGCAGGACGTCGGCCTGGTCGCGCCAGCCGTTGGCCGCGGTCAGCGGACCGGAGCCGTGGGTGAGCGGCAACCAGCGCCCGGTCCCGTCGTCGTCGAACCGGGCGACGTAGAGCGTGCCGTGGTCCAGCGGGTGCCGGCCGGTTGCCCGCATCGTTCGCCAGCGCCCGGAGCTGACGAACTTGTAGATGTACTCGCCGACCTGGTCGTCGCCGGTGTAGACGACCACCCGTCCCCGGGACTCGGTCACCGTGGCCGTCTCGTGCTTGATCCGCCCCAGGGCGGTGCGCTTCACCGGCTTGCTGGTGGGGTCGCGCGGGTCGATCTCCACCACCCACCCGAACCGGTTGGGTTCGTTGGGCGTCGCCGCCAGGTCGAAGCGCGGGTCCCCGTGGTGCCAGCGGTACCCGTAGCCCTGCCGGGTCACGCCGTAGCGAGCCTGCTCCGCCGTGGGCTCCCAGCCCGGGTCGTCGGTGGCGAAGTATTCGTTCCAGTTCTCCTCGCAGGTCAGGTAGGTGCCCCACGGGGTGGCGCCGCACGAGCAGTTGTTCAACGTCCCGCGCGCCTCGGCCCCGGTCTGCAACGAAGGGTGGTTGCCGGCGACCGGGCCGGCGAAGCGTACCGGGGTGGCCGTGGTGATCCGCCGGTTCAGCCGGGAGTCCACCAGTTGCCACCGTCCCCGGCGCAGCGCCACCTCCACCACGCTGACCCCATGCGCCGCCAGCGACTTGGCCACCTTCTCCGGGTTCATCACCGCGTCCCCGTCGGGAAAGAGCAGCACCTGGTCGGTGTACTCGTGGTTGAGGACCAGCAGGCCACGGTCGGGACCCAGCGGGAAGAACCGCATGCCGTCGTGGCTCATGCCGATCTGCTGGGCCTGCTCGGCCGCGGTGTTGGTCGCGTCCCGGCGCCAGGCCGGTCCGTTCGCGCGGATCGGGGTGCCCCACGGGATGAGTACCTCCGCGGTGTAGCCATCGGCGACGGTGAGGGTGTCCGCCGAGCTGATCTCGACCGGCCGGAAACCCAGCAACCGTCGGCGATGCCGTGCTCCGGCGGTGGCCGCCGCCTCGCCGCCGGCCACGCCCGCGCCCAGGAACCCGGCGGCCGCCACGACGCCGCCGGTCAGCGCGGCACGGCGGGAAAGCCGGGCGGCGAGGACGTCATGAAAGAGACGGTTGCCCGACGGGTTGGCGCTGATGTCGTCGGGCTCCGGTTGCGGCAGCGGACCGGACGACGTGACTGCACTGGACATGGTTGACCTCCAGGAGGGATGGGCCGGCGGCGGTATCCGGTGGTTCAGGGCCGCCGTGCGGTATGGGTGATCTTGATGTTGGTGTACTCCAACAGCCCCCAGTGGCCGTATTCCACGCCGGTGCCGGACTCGCGCAGCCCGCCGAAGGGGACGTCGTGTCGCAGGTCGCCGTGTGTGTTGACCCAGGCGGTGCCGCACTCGAGCCGGGCGGCGAACGCCTGCGCGGCAGCCGGCTCACCCCACACCGAGCCGCCCAGAGCGAAGCGTGTCCCGTTGGCCCGAGCCAACGCCTCGTCGAGGTCGTCGTAGCCGATGACCGGCACCACCGGCCCGAACTGCTCGTCCTGCTCAAGGCTCGTGCCCCGAGGTAGATCGCTCACCACGGTCGGTGGATAGAAGTGCCCGGGTCGCGGCAGTGCCGCCCCACCGGTCACCACCCGGGCGCCGGCCCGCGCAGCCGATTCCACCAACCGGTGTACGTGCGCGAGTTGGGCCCTGCTGACCAGCGGACCGAGATCGGTCCGGGAGTCACGCCCGTCGCCGACGGTCGCCGCTTCGGCCTCGGCACGCAGCGCCTCGGTCAGCTCGTCCGCCTGGCCCGCCGGCACGTACACCCGCTTGATCGCGGCGCAGAACTGTCCGCTGTTGACCGTGGCCCGCCGGAAGATCTCCCCAGCCACCCGGTCGACCTGCGCGCCGGGCAGCAGGACGCACGGATCGTTACCGCCGAGCTCCAGGACCACCCGCTTGAACGAGTCCGCCGCGCAGCGCGCGATGGCCCGCCCGGAGCGAACCGAACCCGTGAACGAGATCATCCTGATCGCCGGGTGCGCCACCAGCGCCGGCCCGAGACCGTCGTCCCCGCTGACCGTGCTGAACACGCCCTCCGGCAGAGCCTCGGCCAGCAGTTGCCCCATCCGTAGGGTGGCCAGTGGGGTCAGTGGCGACGGCTTGAGCACCACCGTGTTGCCGGCCAGCAGCGCCGGCGCGATCTTCGTGACCGCCAGGATGATCGGGTAGTTGCTGGGGGCGATCGCGGCGACGGGGCCCACCGGCGCCCTGTCCATCGTGGCCTCGACGGATGCCTCGGCCACCAGGTGCTGCCGGGGTAACGACAGTTCGGCGGTGTGGGCGAACCAGTCCGCGGCCAGTGCTACCTCCGCCCGGGCCTGGCGCAGCGGTTTGCCCTGCTCGGCGGTGAGCAGTTCGGCGACCTCGTCGCCCGCCTGCGTCAACACCGACCCGCAGGCCAGCAGTGCCGCCCGCCGCAAGTCCTCATCCGAGCGGGACCAACGGTCGAAGGCGGCGGCCGCTCCCAGCACCGCGTCGTCGAGCTGAGCGGCCGTGCACCGGGGCGCCTCGGCGAACGCATCGGCGGTGGCCGGATTCTCCACCGGTATCCGCTCAGGGGAGCGCGCGGAACGTCCCGCGATGGTCATCGGCATGAACACGGACACTCTCCCCACTGGCCTGGTCCGTCGGGTCGACGGACCAGGTCAGTCTTCGCGTCCACCACAGGGCTCAGAACCCCCGCTTGCGGGCATGCTCGTCCGGTCAGGGGCTTGGTGCGCCCGTCGGTGGCTTTCGAGTGCACTCAGTGCGGGGGAGGGTCATTGGCGCAAGGCGGTGCCGACCCGGGACCGCGCAACCCATCAGACGCTCGGCGACGACGCAAGGGGGCTCAGGTGACGTCCATCGAGGCGGTGCACACGTACCTACCACCGAACCGCGTGCCGGTGGGTGAGTGCCTCGCCGCCTACGGGTTTTCGGCAGCCCAGATTCGGATGCACGAGCGGTTCTACGGTTTCCGCGAGGTGCGACTCGACCCGCAGAGCAGCCTGGCCGACCTGCTGGTCGGCGGCGGCGCCGGGATGGCGGCGCTCGCCGGCCGGGAACACCTGGTCCGCTATGTGCTGCACGCCCGGACGATGCCGGTGGTGGCGCCCTACCCGGTCAATCCGGTGAAGGAGGCCGCCCGGCGGTTGGGCCTGGGCCACGCCACGACGTTCACCGTCACCCAGCATGCCTGCGCTTCCGGCCTGCTCGCCGTCGATCTCGCCGGCACGTTGCTGGCCGACGACCCCGATCCCGCGGCCCTGGCGCTGGTGCTCACCGGGGAGAAGGCCTTCACGGCCTCCGCCCAGGTCATCGCCGGCACCGGTGTGATGGGGGAGAGCTGCTCGGCAGTGCTGGTGAGCGCGCACGGCCACCGAGACCGGGTGCTCTCCTACGCGACCGGCACCTACGGCCGGTTCTCCGCCGGACCGTGGATGTCGGAGGAGGACGCGGCAGCCTTCCGCGACGACTACCCGATCATGCTTGCCGAAGTGGTGCGGGCCGCTGTCAAGGAGTCCGGTATTGACCTGGATCGGATCGCGGCGATCCTGCCGCACAACGTCAACCGGGTGTCCTGGTTGCGGGTGCTCCGACTGCTGAACATACGCAGCGTCGAGCGCCTGGTCCTGGAAAACCTTCCGCGTACCGGGCACTGCTTCGCCGCGGACTCCTTCGCCGCCTACGAGCTGGCCCGCGAACAGGGCCGGTTGGCACCCGGCGATCCCTACCTGATGACGTCGGTGGGGCTCGGCGCCACCGTCTCCGCCATGGTCCTCGTCCACTGAACCCCGAGCCTGGAGAGCGACACGTGCACATGCACACACTCAGCGGTGATGTCCTGGCGCTGCTGCGTACCGCGCTGACCGGCGCCGCCGACCGTCCCCTCGTGTTGCTCGGCAACTTCGAGGTCGAGGAACACTGGGCGCAGGGCGAGCCGGGCCTGCCCGGGATCGCCATGCCGGCCAGCCGGGTCGTCGTCAACCGGATGGACGAATGCGCGCTGCTGCTGGCCGGCCCGGACGACCACGTCGTCCTCAAGGCCCCACCCGACGAGGATTACCTGCGCTACCTCGGCGATCTGGGACTAACCCTGCCGCGGGTACTCACCATCGGTCACCAGCAGCCACAGCGCACGGTCAGCGAGGACGCGGTGGCCGATCCGCAGCTCGTCGCCGCACTCGGCCGGTTGGCCGGCACCGGCGCGCAGCTGTGGCCGCACGGCGTCTCGGTGGTCGAGGAACGCCTGGCGGCGCTCACCGGACTGCCTCTGGCCGCACCGGCGGCTGCCGTCTGCAAGCAGGTCAACAGCAAGATCTACAGCCGGTTGCTCGCCGACGAGGTGGGGTTGCCGCAGCCAGCGGGAATGGTCTGCCGCGATATCGACGAGCTGGACCGGGCCGTGCGGTGGGCCGGCGCCTGGCTCGACGCGGGGCGGACGATCGTGCTCAAGGACGCCTTCGGTGTTTCCGGCAAGGGCATCATGGTCGTCCGCGACACCCAGCGTCTCGCCCAACTGCACGCCCTGATCGCCCGCAGGGCCCGACGCGGCGATGGCCGCGTGGGCGTCACCGTGGAGGAGTGGTTGCCCAAACGCTACGACCTCAACTACCAGATGACCGTCGACCGCTTCGGCGATGTGCACTTCGACGTGGTCAAGGAGGCGATCACCAGCGACGGTGTGCACCATGGCCACCGCATGCCGGCACCCCTGACCCCACCGCAACACCGACAGGTGCGCTCCGCCGCCGAGGAGATCGGCCGCCGGCTCGCCGCCGACGGGTACTTCGGAGTGGTCGGGGTGGACGCCCTGACCACCACCGACGGTCGGCTCTACCCGATCATCGAGATCAACGCGCGCAACAACATGTCCACCTACCAGGAGCGGCTGCGCCGGACCTGGTTCGGTCCGGAGACGGTCGTGCTGGCCCGGCAGTACCCGATCCGGCTGACCAGAGCGCTGCCCTTCGGCGAGTTGCGGGACCTGTTGGACGGTGTGCTCGCCGACCGACCGGACCGGCCGGGCCTGGTGATCAACAATTTTGCCACCGTGAACGCCGCCGTGAGCGCCGCCGGAGGCGAGGGCACCGGGTTCGGCGGCCGGCTGTACGGCCTCGTGGCCGCCGACTCGGCCCGGCAGGTCGCCGCCATCGACCGGGAAGTCACCGACCGGCTGCGGGACTGCTCCGCGAGCCTCGAACAGCCCTAGCCCGCCGTCGGGTTACCCCCGGGCCGACCTTCCTCCGCCAAACCCCGGCCGACGCGCCCCGCACCGGCCCGCACCACCGGCCCCGCCCGCTCGGGAGGGACCTCGACCAGACAGGGAGACGACATGAGCGACGCGACCATCGGTGCTGCTCCACAGGCCGCCACCAGCGACATCACCGGCGTGGTGGTCGGTGCCCTCGGGCAGATGCTGGGCCGTGACCCGGAGAGCATCGCCCCTCAGCTGCGGTTGTTCGAAGACCTCTCCTTCGACTCCACCAGCGTGCTGGAGCTGCTCATCCAACTGGAGGCGGAGTTGGACGTCGAGTTCGACACCGACACCCTGGAACCGACCGATTTTGAGACCGTCGCCGCGCTCGTCAGCTACGTCGCCGGCCAGGTCGAGGAGAACGCCTGATGTACATCACCGCGCCGGAGCGTCGGTCACAGATCGGCGCTCCGGCGGGGGAACCCGCACCGCTCGGCCTGGCCCGGGCGGTGCATCAGGTGTTCGGCCCCGGCGGGCCGTTCGGCAACGACGACCACGTCTACTACCCGGACCTGATGCGCTCCTATGGCACGACTTGCCCACCCGGGGCATTCCAGGGGCGACGCAACTCCTTCACCGACATGGTCACCGCGGTGATGCCTCGCCTGCGTCCCCACGCCGATCGGTTCGACCTGGCCGTCCTCGCCGCCGCCACCCCCGACTCGCAGCCGGGCTTCCCGATGTGTCACCTGAGCACCCTGGTACCCGATGCTGGGCTCGCCTTCGCTGTCCTTGACCAGGGCCTGGTCACCGCGTTCACGGCGCTGCAGGTGCTGGCCAACCGGTCCCGCCGCGACGGCGCGGGCCGACTGTTGCTCATCGTCGTCGACCAGACCGTGTTGCTGCACGACCTGCCCGTACCGCACCGGCTGCAGGTCACGCGTGACGCGGTGGTGGTGCTGGCGTTCGACCCGGTGGCCGACGGCGGCCGGCTGTACCCGCCACGCAGCGTGCTGACCACTGCCCAGACGCCGGAAGCGGCCCTCGCCGAGGCGCTGGCGGAGCACCAACCGCAGGTGCTGGTGACCGGGGCGGGCCTGAACGGGCGGTTGCCCATGGTGCCGTCCGCCACCATGGTGCTGCCGGCTCCGCTGGGCCAACCGGTCACCGGGGTGTGGCAGGAAGTAGCCAGCCGGCTACCCCAATGGCAGGTCGACGGGGCGCGGGTGCTGATCGCCGACCACGACTCCGACCAGGATCGACTCGCCACCTGCCTGCTGGACGTCCCGGCGGCGGGGCAACGATGATCACCAGCGCTCCGGCCCGCTGGACCGGGTTGTACGACACCGCCCGGTCCGCTGGCGTCGAAGCCGCCCTCACCGACCTCCACGACCGGGTCGCCGCGCGGTCACTGGTCGCCGGACCCACCGGGCAGGCACTGGCACCCGGCCCCGTCGGCCGGGCCGCCAAGTGGGTGTGGCCCGGCGGGACACCGCTGCGAGGGCTTGCCGACATCACCACTGTCCCGCTGCCCGCGCCGGTATACGACCTCGACCTGCTGGCCGTCCGCGGCCTGCCCGGCCCGGACGGGCCCGGATGGGCACCCTATCGGACCTGGCTGCTCGGCCTGGCCTGGCTGCGGCTGGGCATCTCGGCAGGGCTGCTGGACCAGGCCCGATCCCACCTGGCCGGGCGGCGGGCCACCGACGGGCCTCTCCTGCGCCAGCAGCTCGTCCAGGCCACCCTCGCCGAGGCGGTCACCGACCAGCTCACCGTTCGGGCGATGCTGACCGATGTGGACCCGGTCGCCGACCCGGTGGCCGACCTTGTGCAGACGCACCACCAACTGACCGCCTCGGATCACGCGCTGCTGCCGGTGCTCGGTGCTGCCGGGTTCACCGTGGACGGTCCCGGGCGGGCGGTGTACCTGTCCCACCTGCTCGCCGACGTCTACCTGCCGGCACCCCGCGACGTGCGGACACCGGCCTGAGGAGGTGACCAGCCGTGCCCGAGCTCGACCACCGGCTGCGGCTGCTGCGTCGGCACGCCCGTGGCTGGGCCGCCGAGTTGCGCCCGTACGCCCTGGACCTGGACCGCGATCCCGACGTGGTGCTGCAGCTGCTGGACGCGCCGGCGTTCACCTGTGCGGCCTACCTGCAGATCCCCGCCGCGTTCAACCCGGCGCCGCTGGTCCTGGCCGGTGAACGCTTCCACCTCACCGCCGCGCTCGAACGGGTGGTGTTCTGCGAGGAGATCGCCCGCGGTGACCTGGGAATGATGCTGGCGCTGCCCGGCGCGTCGATGTCTGGTGTGCTGGTCGCGGCCATCGGCGACCGGGCCCAGCAGGAGTGGTTCTACGGCCGGCTCCTGGACCGGCCCACGTGGACCTTCTTCGCCCTCACCGAGCCCGGTGGCGGAACCGACGCCGGTGGCCTGCGCACCCGCGCCACCGAGCCGGCCGACGACTCCGGCTGGAGCCTGACCGGGCGCAAGCGCTACATCAGCAACGCCCTGCGCGCCTCCGTCGGGGTGGTGTTCCACCGCACTGGCGATGGGCCACTCGGCCTCGGGGCGGCGATGGTCGACACCACCAGCGCCGGCTTCACCGCCGCTGCGGTGCCGACCCTCGGTGTACGCGGCGCCCAGCTCGGCGCGCTCACCCTGGACGCGGTGCCGATCGCCGAGGAGCAGCTCCTCGGCCGACACCTCTCACCGATACGCCGTGGCAGTTGGGGCTGGCAGCGGACATTCAACCTGCTGCGCCCGACGGTGGCGGCGATGGCCGTGGGACTCGCCCAGGCCGCCTGCGACCACGTCCGGGAGCACCGCCGCGCGCTGCGCCCAGACGAGCACGATGTGCTGGCCCGCATCGAGGCAGAGATCGAGGGGGTACGCCGGTTGACCCGCCTGGCGGCCATCGCGGTCGACTCCGACAGCGGCAGTGGGCACCTGGCCTCGGCGGCGAAGCTGCGGGCCACCCGGCTGGCCATCGCCGTGACGCGCTGGGCGCTGTGCAGCTTCGGGCCGGGCGCCAGACTGGACCAGCCGCTGCTGGACAAGTTCGCCCGCGACGCCGGTGCGCTGGAGTACATGGAGGGCACCAGCAACGTCCAGCGGCTGGCGGTGGCCGCCGCGATGGACCGCGGCGCCTTCGACGGGTATCCCTCCACCGGAGACAGGGCGGCGACGGCGGAACGCCGGTGACCGGGCCCGGCGTGGCACACGTCTGGCGCCTCGGGCTGGATCTGTCGCCGCAACTGGCCCAGATCTTCGACGACGTGCTGAATCCGACCGAGCGTGCCCGCCGGGACAGCTACGCCGATCGGGCCGTGCGGCGCCGGTTCCTGGCCGTGTACGGGTCGCTGCGCGTCATCCTCGGCCGTTACCTGGGGGAACCACCCGCGCGGGTGCCACTGCGTACCGGACGCTGGGGTAAGCCACTGCTCGGCGACGACGCGTTGCGCTTCAACATCTCGCACTCCGGCCAGTGCGCTCTGCTGGCGGTGAGCACCGAGCGCGACATCGGCGTCGACGTCGAAAGAGCCCACCGTGACCGGCCGGTCGAGGCGATCGCCCGGCGCTACTTCCCGCCGGCCGAGGCCCGACTGGTCGCCGCCGCCCCACCCGCCGAGCGAACCGCCGTCCACCTGACGCTCTGGACCCGCAAGGAAGCGTGCGTCAAGGCCGCCGGGGATCGGCTGCTCAACGGGCTCGATCTACCGGTGGCGGGTCCGGACGGGCTGCTCGTGCACCGGCCAAACGGGCGAATCCCGGGCCCGTGGCGGGTACGTGGCCTGCGGGTTCCACCCGGCTACCAGGGGAGCGTCGCGCTGGCCGGCACCGAGCCGTTCGAGGTTGAGTACCGGCACTGCCGCCCGGTGGACCTCGTCCGGGCGCTGGCCGGCGCGACGCCGTTGTCGCCCAGCCGGCCGGGCGACAACGAACCGTTCGGCAGCTGACACCGGCGGCGCCACCGGGCCCGACGGCGCCGTCGCTCGGTGTCGGAACCGGTCGTCTTCCCGGATCCCGCCGTCAGCGAGCCGGCACAGCTGGCCGGGCCCGGAGCGCACCGGGCAGATGCTGACGGCGCATCATGTCCTCCGGACGATCGCGCTCCCGCACCAGAAATGGCCGTCCATCGTGGACGAGGACCTCGGCGGGGTAGCCGTGGCTGAGGAACTGAACGGGCGAGGCGGTCGGACCGTAGGCACCGGAGCGCAGCACACCTAGCAGATCACCGGTACGCAGCGGTGGGAGCAGAACGTTCTTGCCCAGCGTGTCGTTGGGCGTGCAGAGCGGCCCGGTCACCTGCCATGGCTCCGCCGCGCCGGTGGCCGCACGGAGCAGTTGGATCGGAAAGTTGCGCTTGACGTAGGAGCCGATGCCGACGGCCGCCATGTGATGGTGCGTGCCCCCATCGGTCACCGCGAACCGTTGACCGAGGGAGGTCTTGAGGTAGCGGACCCGGACCACATAGATGCCGCCCGGGGCGGTCAGATAGCGCCCCAGCTCCATCACCAGCCGGGTCCGCGGATGCCGGGCCCGGAATTCGCCGAGGACCGGGTTGAGTAGCCCGGCGAGCGTGTCGACGTCGAGGTCCCGCTCGTTGTCGAAGTACGCTACTCCCAGGCCACCGCCGACGTCGACCAGCTCCAGCGGGAAGTCGAGCCGCGCGGAGAGCCGCTCGGCCAGCGCGAAGATGCGCCGGCTGTTGTCAGCGACCACTTTCGGGTCGAGGATGCGGGTGCCCATGTAGACGTGCACCCCCATCAGCCGGACGCCCGGGTAGCGGGTACTCAGCCCGGTCTGACGCATCAGCTCGTCCTCGTCGATGCCGAACTGCCGAGGCCGCCCCCCCATCGTCAGGCCAGACCCCTTCACGGTGAAGTTCGGATTGACCCGTAGCGCCACCGGAGCGATCGTGCCCGCCGCCCTGGCCAGGCTGTCGATGAGCCGCAGCTCGCCGAGGGACTCGCAGACGATCGCGTAGATCCGCTGGGCCAGGCAGGCCTGCAACTCCTCGGCGCTCTTTCCCGGGCCGAGGAAGATGATGTTCTCCGGACGCACCCCGGCCCGGCGGGCGGTGAGCAGCTCCGTCAGGGACGACACCTCGGCGCGCGCGCCGAGGCCGGCGAGCCGGGCGCAGATCGCCACGTTGGGGTTCGCCTTCAGCGAGAAGAAGAACTCCAGTCGGGGATCTAGCGCTTCCCGTAGTTGGCTGAACTGGGCACCCAGCACCGTCGAGTCGTACACATACAGCGGGGTACCGTACCGCGCCGCGAGTTCCTCAAACCGCACTCCCTGCACGCCGACGTCGTCTGCCATGCCATCGCCTCCCGGTTGTGCCGTCCCTGGCCATTCTTGGCGCTGCACGGCGCACGACAAGCCGCCAACGGGCGCTCCGACGGTCAGGGCGGGCAGCTACCAACACACACCGCTCGGCTGCCCGGGACGCCGCTCGACGCACTGCGCCATACCCGTTCGCGCAGGGCACTGGCGCGCTCAGTCGCGCCTTCTGCCCAAGCCGGGCTCGGACGAACCTTGGTGGCACGGCGCCTGGGCGACCCCACGGCGACGAGGCGTGCCCGTCCGGCCGCCGGCACCGAACGCATCCACCCGCTACAAGCTGATCGGGGACGACATGGGCAACGGACATTCCGACCTCAGCGCCACGATCGGTGAGCTGATGGGCGCGGCACTGCTGCGCGGCCCGCTCGCCCCGACCGAAGACTTCTTCGACTGCGGCGGCGACTCGGTCCGCGCCGTCGTCGTGCTGCAGCGGCTCATCGATGTCTGTCAGCCAACCGGGCCGGAGGCCGGCGAGGCTCTACAGTCCGCCCTCCTGGAGAGCATCTTCGAGGACGCGACCCCGGCCGGCTTGGCGGCAGTCTGCGCCGCGCACGCGGCGGTGCCGGGTGCGGTAGGCGGGGGGCAGCGTCATTGACGGCCACGGAGCGACGGCCGACGGGCTGCTGACTGAGCTGCGCCGACGTCGCGACGAGCGCCCCGACGCGGTGGCCCTGCGGACCGCGACGGCGACCGGCGGCTACATCGCCACCTGGGAGCAGCTGCACGACACGGCGTGCGCCGCCAGGGCCGGCGCCGCGACGCTGGAGCCGGGTGCCCCGGTCCTCCTGATCGTGGACAACACCCCGGCCAGCGCCGCGGCCCTGATCGGGATGACCGCCGCCGGCGTGGACGTGCTGCCGGTCGAGGAGGTCAGCTCCCACCTGACCGACCTGCTCGCGCCGACCCGCAACCCGGGCATCCGCACCGTCGTCGGCCCAGCCCGCACGGCCGGCACCGAGCCGGCGGGGATCGCCTTCCTCAGCTACGAGCGGTGCCGAGCCCACCCCACCACGGCTGGCGGATCTTCCGCGCGCCGGGCCGGCGAGGTGCTGCAACTGACCTCCGGCTCAGCCGGCGAACCCAAGATCGTCCGCCATTCGATGGCCAATGTATGGCATGGCGGGCGCACCTACCAGCAGATCCTCGAACTGACCCCGGCCGACGTGGTCGTGGCCGCAGTACCGTTGGCGCACTCGTTCGGCCTGGTCGGCGCGCTCACCGCCGCGATCGTCTCCGGCGCCGAACTCCGTACGACGCGGCGGTTCCAGCCGGGCCGCGTCGCCGACGCGCTCGCCGGCGACGCAACCGTCTTGTTCGGCACCCCGCAGGGATACCGGCTGCTCACCCCGGTGCTGCACAACCGCCCGACGCCGGCCCGCCTGCGGGCCGCCGTGTCGTCGGGCGGACCGCTGCCCGCTGACCTCGCCGACCGGGCGCGCGCTGTGCTCGGCGTCCCGGTACGCCAGTTCTACGGCAGCACCGAAACCGGCCTGATCAGCTACCAGCCGGACCCCGGCGACGAGTTGCCCGACCTATCGGTCGGGGTGCCGGCCCCCGGTGTGCGGCTGCGGCTGACCCCCGCAGAACCGGGCGGACCTGCCGGCGCCGGCGAGCTGTCGGTGTACACGCCGACCCTCTTTGCCGGCTATCTGGGCGCACCAGGCCCGGTGCACAGGCCAGACGGCTTCTACGACACCGGAGACCTGGCCCGCATCGACGCCAGCGGCCGGCTGCACCTGCTCGGCCGCAAGGACACCTTCGTCAACGTCGGCGGTCGCAAGGTCAACCCAACCCGGGTGGCGCGGGTCCTCGGCGAGCACCCGGGGGTGCGGGAGGCCTTCGTCTTCGGCTCCACCGACGCCGGCGGCGAGCAACGGGTGCACGCGGCAGTGGTGCTCGGGCCTGGTACCGGACTGGCCAGCCTCGCCGAACACTGTCGCAGACGGGGTCTCGCGCCGTACGAGGTGCCGCACGAATTCCATTCGCTGACCCGGCTGCCGCACACCGCGATGGGCAAGGTCGACAGGCAGGCCGTGATCGCCGCCGTGGCCACCGTACCGATTGGAAGCGAGGTTTGAGATGACCCACCCCGCATCCCCACCACCAGGGACCCCCGCTGACGGGCCGGAAGACCCGGTCGCCGTCATCGGCCTCGGGTACGTCGGCCTGACCCTGGCGGTGAGCCTCGCCCGAGCCGGCGTGCCCGTCGTCGGAGTGGAGGCCGACCCGGGCACCCGGGCGGCCCTGCGGGCCGGCACACCCGCCTTGTTCGAACCCGGTGTCGACGAGCTGCTGCGCGACCTGCCGGCGGACCGGCTGACCGTCACCGACACGCTCGACGGCGTCACGGTATCCGCGGTCGTCATTTGCGTCGGCACACCACTCGACGCCAGCACCGGACGGCCGGACCTGAACCACTTCACGCTGGCCGCCGAGACCGCAGCCGCCGCCAGCACCGCGGACACCCTCGTCGTGGTACGAAGCACCGTCCCGGTCGGGACGACCCGGCGCGTGCTGCTACCCCTGCTGCGCGCACAGGCGGACGAGCCGTTGTTAGCCTTCTGCCCCGAACGGACCATCCAGGGCCGCGCGCTCGCCGAACTCGCCAGCCTCCCGCAGGTCGTCGGCGGCCTGGACGACCGCTCCGCCGAACGGGCCCGGCAGCTGTTCGCCCGGCTCACCCCCGACCAGGTCGTTGCCGCCGACCTGGAGACGGCCGAGCTGGTCAAGCTGGCCTGCAACGCTCACACCGACCTGCTGTACGGCTTCGGCAACGAGCTGGCGATGATCGCCGAGGCGGTCGGCGTGGACGCCACCGAGGTCATCGCCGCCGCGAACCTGGGCTACCCACGGCCCGACCTGTCCCGGCCGGGTTTCGTCGGCGGGAGCTGCCTGACCAAGGACCCGTACCTGCTGATGTACTCGGCCGCAACGGCCGGCTACCACCCGCCACTGGTAGCCGCCGCCCGCGCCGTCAACGAGCAGGTGCCGCACCTGGTGACCGAGCGGGTACTCAAGGCACTGGCCGCCACCGGTCGGGCGCCGGCCGACGCGAAGGTCCTGGTCTGCGGGATGGCCTACAAGGGCCGCCCGGAGACCGACGACGTCCGCGGTTCGGCCGCCACCGTCGTCGCCGACGGCCTGCGCGAGCGCGTCCGCCTGCTGGCCGGCCACGACTACCTGGTCCCCGACGACGTCACCGCTCGGCTCGGATACGTTCCGGCGTCCCTCGCCGACGGTCTGGCCGGCGCCGACGCCCTGGTGCTGCTGGTAGACCATCCGCGCTACCGCACCGATCTCGACGCCGCACTGCTGCGTCGCACGATGAACCGTCCCGCAGTGGTGGTCGACGTCTGGGGCGACCTAGCGCCGTCGCTGTCCGCGGCGGCCGAGGTGGACTACCGGAGGCTGGGCCGTGGCTGACCGGATCCTGATCACCGGCGGCGCCGGCTTCGTGGGTCTGCACCTCGCCCGCCGCCTGCTTCGTGAGGGCGCGGACGTGACCCTGCTCGACGACCTGTCCCGGGGCCGGGCCGACCGGGATCTCGACGAGGTTCGGAGCGAGGCCCGGCTGGTTCGGCACGACCTGACCGCGCCGATCCCCGGGGACCTACTCGTGGGTGACTTCGACGAGGTCTACCACCTTGCCGCGGTCGTCGGGGTACGGCAGAACAGCGAAAACCCCTCCCTGGCACTGAACGTGAACCTGCGCGCGGTGCTGAACGTGCTCCAGTGGTGCCGGCGTCACCCGCCGGGGCGGTTCTACCTCAGTTCCACCAGCGAGGTCGCCGACGGTGCCACCCGCCTCGGGCTGGCGCCGTTCCCGGTGCCGGAGGACGTGCCCTTCGTGCTTCCCGACCCGACGCTGCCCCGGGCCTCGTACGGGCTTAGCAAGATCGTCGCCGAGACGCTGCTGCGCCAGTGCGCCGACCTTTTTCCGGTGCGGATCGGCCGCTACCACAACATCTACGGCCCCCGGATGGGTCACGACCACGTGATACCCCATTTCGTGGCCCGGACGCTGGCCCGTCAGGACCCCTTTCCGATCTATGGCGCGACCCAGACCCGCGCGTTCTGTCACATCGACGACGCCGTCGACGCGACCATCGGCCTGACCCGTCTGCCCGATCCCGAGCCGATCGTGGCCAACATCGGCAACGACACCGAGGAGGTCGTGATCCGGGAGTTGGCCGAACGGATTACCCAGATGGGCGGCTACGCACCCACCTTCGAGGTCTTCGACCCCCCGCCCGGCTCCCCGGATCGGCGGCTGCCCGACCTCAGCCGGCTACGGCGGACGATCGGGTATGCGCCCCGCGTCGACCTGTCCCAAGGGCTGCGACAGACCTTCGACTGGTACGCCGCCGCACTCGCCGACGACCAGAGCGTCGGCGCGCCTCCGGGCATCCGGAGCCGAGCATGACGTTTGAGATCCGCGACGGTGAGCTGTGGCGGGACGGCACCCCGTTCACCGTCGCCGGAGTCGACTACCACCCGTCGCGGGCGGGATGCCAGATCTGGACCGACTGGGACCCGTCGGCCCTGCGGCGCGACTTCCGAGCGATGGCCGACGCGGGCCTGAACACCGTGCGGATCTTCCTGTTCTGGCGTGACTTCGAACCGACGGCCGGTCACCACGATCCGGTCATGTTCGACCGGCTGCGCGCGGCCGTCGACCTAGCCGCCGAGGCGGGGCTGGCCTGCGTGCTCTCCCTGCTGACGATCTGGATGAACGGGCAACGCCTGGATCTACCCTGGCGGCGGGGACGCAGCCTCTTCGACGATGCGGAGTTGCTCGACCGGCAACGGGCCTACGCCCGACGGGTGGCGACCGCGTTGCGCGGAGCCGGGAACGTGCTCGCCGTGGATCTCGGTGACGAGATCGCCAACGTTGATCCAGCGGCCGCCCGGCTGCCCAGAAACACCATCGTCGCCTGGCAGAGCGGGCTGGCCGATGCGTTGCGCGACCAGCTTCCCGGGCTGCTGGTGACTCAGGCCAACGACGCCTCCGGTGTGCTCGGCGCCGCGCCGTTCGGCCCGGACAACGCCACCGGGCTGGACCTGATCGCGCTGCACGGCTTTCCCACCTGGGCGCCGGTGTCGATCGAGTCGACCAGTTCGTACAAGGCGAGCAACCTGGTGCCGTTCCTGGTCCGCTACGCGCGGGCGTTCGGGGTACCCCTCGTCGACGAGCTGACCAGCTACGGCACCGACGAGGCCACGACGGCGGACTACCTGCGCGCCGCCACCGCCTCCGCCCTGGGCAACGGCGCCGCCGGAGTGTTGGTCTGGTGCTGGCAGGACATCGCCTCCACCCTGGAGCCCTACCAGCAGCGCCCCGGTGAGCGTTTCGTGGGCCTGCACCGCCTCGACGGGACACCCCGCCCGGCGATGGCAGGGCTGCGCGAGGCGCTGCGCGCGGCACCCCGACTGCGGCCAGGCCCGGACCGGGCCTCGGTCGCGCTCTACCTGCCGGAGCGGGCCCGGGTCGACGGCGGCTCGTACCTCGACACGGGGGTCGGGACGGTAGCCACGTTCTACGCCTATCTGCTCCTCAAACGCGCACACCTGGACGTCGACATCGTCGCCGGCGACCCGACCGGCTACCGGCTGGTTGTCTGCCCGTCGGTCGGCCACGTCACGCTGACCGATCTGGACCGGCTGGGTTCCGCGGCCCGCCACGGCGCGACCGTCTACTACTCGATGGCCGATCACCTGCACGGCTTTCCCGGGTCCGAACTGGCCGGCGTCGAACCGGTCGACTACACCCTTCTCACCGACGGACACGACCACGTCGAGTGGGACACCGACCGGTGGCCGATCGACTGGGCCGGTGCCGGGGTCCGGCCGTCGGTACTGGCAGCCACCACCGGGCAGGTGCTCGGCCGGTACACCGGTGGCACGCCGGCCCTGGTGCGCAACCCGATCGGCGCCGGGCAGATGGTGTTCTGCGCGGCCCCGATCGAGCGCCAGCTCGACGTGCCCGGCCGGCTTACCACCACCGTCTGGGAGGGCCTCTACCGACGCGTCGCCGCCCTGGCAGGGCTGACCCCCGAGGTCGACTGCGCCGACCCGGACGTGGAGATCCTGCCCGGGCGCGCCGCCGACCCGCACGAGGTGCTGCTTGTCAACCACGCGGCGACCGTACGACGCATCCAGCTGCGCTGGCGGACGACCGCCAGCTCCCCGGTGTGCAAGGAGGTGGTTCTGGACGGCAAGGACTGGCAGTTGGTCGCCCAGCCGCCCGAGCCACGACGGCCTGTCGCACCACCCCGAACCGACCAGCCATCCCCCCACTGACCTCGTCCGTAATCAGCGACCGACGAGGCCGATCGATTGGAGAGCGACATGCCCATCACGGTCCCTGGCGCCGAGAAGTCCCTGACCGGAGCCGACAACGCGGTACCCGCCTTCATGTTCGACATGCTCTCGGCCTGGGGTTTCCGGGCCCTCACCCTGGCCTTCCGGCTCGGTGTGCTGGCGGCGGTCGCCGAGGAGGAATTGACTGCCGAGCAGGTGGCGGGCAAGACGAACCTCGACCCGCGGGGCACGGCGTTCCTGCTGGACTGCCTCGACTGCCTCGGCTATGTCTCCCGCGTCGGTCACCGGTACACGGCCACCGAAACCACCCGGGAACTACTGCCGATGATCACCATGGGCATCCCGTACTTCGAAAAGATCGTCTTCACCGACTGGGCGAACCTGGAGGACCGGCTGCACGGCGACCTGACCCTCCCGTTCACCCCGGACCAGCCGCGTACCCCGCGCTGGCTGGCCAGGGAGTGGCGACTGTTCCAGGACGGCATGGTGGCCCTCACCAACATGAACATCGATGAGGTGCTCGAGCGGGTGCCGGTGCCGGACCCGTCCGGGCACCTGCTGGACCTCGGCGGCGGCTACGGCCTCTACAGCATCGCGCTCTGCCGCCGACACCCACAGCTGCGCGCCACCATCTTCGAGATCCCGGAGATGCAGCGGCTCGCCGACCGGGCCATCGCCGAGAATGCCATGACAGACCGGATCGACTTCCGGGCCGGCGACTTCTTCACGGACGATCTGGGCAGCACCTCGATGGCGCTGCTGTTCAACGTGATCCACTCCAAGAGCCACAGCCAGAACCGGGAACTGGTCGCCCGGACCGCCGCCGCCCTGCGCCCCGGCGGTCTGCTGGTGCTGCTCGACCAGTTCCCCGCCCCGGAACTGGGCCCGATCGGACGCAGCTTCGGCGCGATGATGGCGCTGAGCATGTTCAACAGCGTCGGCCAGCAGACGTACCCGCTCGACGAGGTCCACGACTGGCTGACCGACGCAGGGCTGGTAGACGTGGAGTTCCAACCGGTGCGCAGTGCTCCCGGCAACGGGTTGTTCCTTGCCCGTAAGCCCAGTCGGTAGAACCGGCGATGCCCACGCCCACGCCCGAGCCGGCCGCCGTGTCGACGACCGAGGCCGTGGTGAGGCAGGTCAGCCTGGTACCCGACGGCTATCGCGCCTTCGACACGCCGCTGGAGGACGCGGCCCGGTTCCACCGGCTGTCCCGGCCCATCCTGGAGCAGTTGGTGGAGCTGGGTCTCCCGCACTCCTCGAACGCGGACGGCCTGCTGTTTGATCGCTACGACCTGCGCAACGCGGCGTTACTGCTGGGGGTGCGGTCGCCGCAGCGGTCGACGTACGAGGCTATGGCGGCGGCCCTGCGCATCGGTGGGGCCGAGGCGGTCGTGGCACGCACGGTGATCGTGCGCGCGTATTGCCCGCAGCGGGACCACTGCGCCGGCTGCGTCTTCGTCCTCGACTCGGCGGTGACGTCCGCACCGCAGGTCGTGGCGACCCGCCGACCCGAGGCGTCCCGGTTCGAGGTGGACATCCGTCTGGCCCCGGCCGCCGCACCGCCGGCACCCACCCCCGAGCAACGGCTGCTCCTCGACGAGGCAGCGAGGCTACGGTTCCATCTGCTGCCGCCGGGACTCACCGCCGATCTCGGGTTCCTGCGGGAGACCGGCCTGGCCGACTGCACCCTCGCGGTGCGCCACCTGGTGTCCCGGGGAGGCGAACTTGGTACCCCGGTCCGGCCGGCCACCGGCCTGTGCCTGTCGCGCCCCTTCGCGAACCGGCACCACTGGCTGGAGTTGGGTGACGCCGAGGACCGGTGGTGGCCGGCCGACCCGTTCTTCCTCCGCGCGCTGATCGGTTGGGGACTGCTCGACGACGATGACTGGCCCGCGCACCGCAGCCCTGCGGGCGCGTACTGGCGGATCGACCTGGACATGGACGTCCCGATGCTGCGCCACCTGGGCGCGGCAGTCGACGCGTCCGCGCCGGAGCGGCTGGGACCGGCGTACTTCCTCGTTCACTGACCCCGGTGAGCCCGGCGGTCTCATCACCAGTACGGGAAGGGAACAGCATGGTCGTTGTCGGTACCGAGGCCGAACCCCTGCGTGCCCTGGTGGGGCACCACCTCGGCTTCAGCGAATGGATGCCGATCTCTCAGGAGCAGGTAGACCTCTTCGCCGCGGCGATCGGCGACCACCAGTGGATCCACGTGGACCCGAAGCGGGCGGCCGACGGCCCCTTCGGCGGCACGGTCGTTCACGGGTTCCTCATCCTCGCGCTGACGTCCCGGGTGCTGGAGCAGGTGCTCGTCCCCGAGGGCGTCCGCGTGAAGGTGAACTACGGCTGCGAGCGAGTCCGCTTCCTCTCGCCCGTGCTGGTCGGTTCCCGGATCCGGGCCGGTGTCACGTTGCGAGGAGTTCGGCCGCTTCGAGGCGGCGTACAGATGACTCTGAGCCTGGCATACGAGATGGAAGAGCGGCGGGCGCCGGTCTGCGTGGCGCTGGTGCTGGTGCACAACTACGCATGAGGGTTCCGGTCGTGGTGACGGCCTGGGCAGCCGAGGCCGCCCGGGCCGTCACCACGGAGCGCTCAGGATCGGGGCGCCGCGCCGGCCTGCCGTCCCGCGACGAACGCGGCCAGGTCGTCGACGGTCTCCATGCGCAACCAGTCCACATGACCGACCAGCGGCACGCCAACCTCGTCCTCCAAGCGCATCAACAGCTCGAGGATCCTGGCCGACGTCAGGCCGAGCTCCATGAAGATCCTGGTGTCGCCGGTCAGCGACCCCGGCTCGTGACCGGTCATCTCGGTCAGCAGCCCGAGGATGGTCGCAGCGGCTGTGGCGGCGGATGGTGAGGAGATCATGGTGTGCTCCGTCCAGTCGATGAGGGAATGATGCGGTCGGGCCGGAGCCTGCGGCTATCGCGCGGGCACCGACACTCAGCGTTCCCGCAGGCAACGCAGCAGTGCCCGCGCGACAAGTACCGCATCGTCGTTGGACATCCGGCTGTGCAGCGGCAGGGACAGCAGACGCGGTGCGACCGCGTCGGTGACGGTCAGCGCGGAGCGACCCGCGCCCGCGCTGCTCCGGTAGGCCGACAGATGGTGCACCGGCGGGTAGTGCACCGAGGTCTGCACGCCGGCTGCAGCGAGTCCCTCGCGTACCGTGCCCCGATCGGTCCCCTCGGGCAGCACCACCGGCATCAGGTGCAGCGCGGAGTCGCCCGTCCGGCCGCCGAACGGCAGCACCAGTTCGGGTGCCGCGGTGAGCACCTCCCGGTACGTGTCGACCAGCGCACGGCGTCGCTGCCGGTCCAGGGCGAGCCTGCCCAACTGCACACGGCCCAACGCGGAGGAGACCTCCGTCGGCCGGTAGTTCAGCCCGAGTCCGGCGACGTCGTAGCTGGCGTCGCCGGTGCTGAGCCGGTCCCACGTGGAGGTGGTCACGTGGTGTGAGCGGGCCAGTCGGATCCGTTCCCGCACCGCGTGGTCCCGGGCGAGCACCATTCCGCCCTCACCGGTGGTGACGTTCTTGGTCGCGAAGAAGCTGAAACAGCCGATGTCGCCATGGGTGCCGAGCATCCGCCCGTCGTGCTCGACGACTGGGGCGTGCGCGGCGTCCTCGACCAGGACCGCGCCGTGGCGGTCGCTGACCGCACGCAGCGCGGCCAGGTCCGCCGGATAGCCGGCATAGTGCATCGCGACCACCGCCCGGGTCCGAGTGGTGACCAACCGCGTCACGTCCACCGGATCCACGGTGAGGTCGTCCGGGGCGCACACGTCGGCGAGGACCGGGGTTGCGCCGGCCAACGCCACCACCGCGGCGGAAGCCACAAACGTCAGAGCCGGCATGATCACCTCGTCACCGGGCTCGAGGTCGAGGGCCATCATCGCCAGGTGCAGCGCGGCCGTGCCACTGCTGACCGCGATGGCGTCCTCGGCGCCGAGCCGGTCGGCGAACTCACGCTCGAACGCGGCGGTCTGTGCGCCAGCCGAGAGCCAGCGCGAGCGCAGGACCTCGGTGACCGCGGTGATTTCCTGTTCATCGACAGTGTTGTCGGCCAGGGTGACCCGCCAACGCCGGGCCGTCGGTGCGCTCATCGGTGTGGACTCCTTCCGTCGGGTGGGCAGGAAGTCGCGGTGCCGCTCACCGTGCTCGCGCGGCCGGGTCGGGCGAGGGCGGGTAGCTCGATTCGTAGGCGTCGAGGACGCGTTCCCAACCGAACGACCGCGCGGCGCGTCGCCGGCCGGCGGCACCGAGTTGTCGGCGTCGAACGGTGTCGCCGAGCAGCTCGATCAGCCCGGCGGCCAGGTGCGCCGGACCGGGCGGAACGACCAGGCCGTCAACCCCTTGACGCACCACCTCGTAGGCGCCGGTGAACGCGCCGCTGACCACTGGCCGGCCACATGTCCACGCCTCGACGAAGACCAGCGGGAACACGTCCGCGAGGCTGGGCAGGCAGAGCAGTTCGCAAGCGGCGATCGCGTCGTGTTTGGTCTGCTCGTCGACCGTGCCCAGGTCGTGCAGGCGCGGATCGGCGTGAGCGGCGAAGTGGGCGGGAGCGTCCACATCGACGTCCGGGCCGACGAAGACGAACCGGGTGGCGGGCAGCCGTCCCCACACCGTGGTCATCGACTCCAGCAGTGTCCGGTACCCCTTGCTGACCATACGACGCCCGACGAAGAGCACGAACGGGCCGTCGATCCCGTGCCGGCGTCGGAACCCTTCCGGGTCGACCGGCCCAGTGAGGTCCGAGGCGGACGGCAGGTGTCGGATCCGACTGTCCGGCACACCCAGGTCACTCAGCGCTCTCACCTCCGCGGCGGTCAGGGCGAAGACCACATCGGCGGCACGGCAGACCTCACCGGCGCGGACCGGGTCTGGCCAGACCTCCGGTGCCGAGCAGGGGGTCAGGGCCAGCCGGGCACCATGACGACGAGCCAGTCGCACCGCCTCGACCGGCGCGTCGGGACGGGCCAGGTCGAACGCGTGCACCACCGACGGGGCGAAACCCGGGTGTGCCCCAAGCAGCTGGGCGGCGTCAGTGAAGAGCGGCACGCCCGCCGCGCGCAGGCTGGCGACGGTGTCCGGATGGGCGGCGGTGACCAGTGCGGCCACCCGCCGCGAGCGTGCGGCCAGGCCCTGCGTCGCGCGCACCGCCATACGTTCCGCCCCTGCCCGTGCGCCCCCGTAGCCGGCGAAGACCACGAGGATGTCACCGACGTCGCCGCTCACGTCCACGTCTCGATCGTGGCGCCGCCCGGCACCGGCTCGTCGAGGAAGAAGACGTCCAGTTCCGGGCGAGGCCGTTCCACGGTCGGCGGGGACGGCACCAACCGCAGGTACCGGTCCGGATCCGCCAGGAAGTCGGTACGCGCCTGCTCGTAGTGGGCTGGCGTGCCCACGTCATGCCAGGACTCGTTGAAGGCGTATCCGTTGACCGGCTTCCCGGCGTCGGTCAGCGCGTTGATGAGGGTCGGCATGTCGGTCGGCTCACCAGCGGGGATGTGCGACCGGACATCAGGGTCGGCCACGTAAATGCCGCAACAGACGTTCCACTCGAAGGTCGGCTTCTCGTGTACACGTCGGATCCGGTCACCGTCGGTGCGCAGTAGCCCTACCCCCGTGGAGACCCAGTACCGCTGGAACGCCACGGTCAACCCGGCGCCGCTGGCCACGTGCCGCCGGTACAGGTCCCCGAAGTCAAGTGACGTCAGCAGATCGCCGTTCATCACCACGGCGGGCCCGGTCCAGTCAGGGACGAGCAGCAGCGGCGCGGCGGTGCCCATCGGACGTTCGTCGACGCAGTAGTCCACTCGCAGACCCAGCTGGGAGCCGTCGCCGAACGCAGACCGGATCATCGAACCCAGGTGCGAGACGCACAACGTCGCCCGGGTGAATCCGCAGGCACGCAGCCGACGCAGGCTGATCTCCAGCAGGGAGTGCTGTCCCATCGGCATCAGCGCCTTCGGGCGGTTGCTGGTGTGCGGCATCAGACGGGTGCCCCGACCCCCCACCAGCAGTATCGCGTGCATCGGGTCAGCCTCCCGGTCCTCGGACGACGGCCCCGTCCGCCCGAGGACGGGGCCCTGACGTGCAGCTGTACCTCACGTCCGAACCGCCGCCCGCAGCTCGGTCTCCAACTGAGCGAACGTGGGAGCGAGCGTGCGCATCGTCGCCGCAGCGGCGGCGTAGTCCCCGGCCACCAGCGGGTACTCCATCGACCCAATCAGCCGGGCCTGCTGGTCCAGCACCTCCGCCACCCGGGTGTAGCCGTGCCGGGCAAGCACGACGGCCGCGTCGTTGCGGCGTCGTGCGCCCACGCAGACCATGAAGTCGGCCAGATGGAAGAACAGAAAGGTGCTCAGTCCGCCGTCGAGCACCTTCGCTGCGCCCTCGGCCGCCTCCGCGGACGCCTCCGGTGCGACCATGTCGGCGGCGATCGGCAGCAGCCGGCGCACCGCCTCGGCCGTGCCGACCTCGCGTACCCGCCGGAAAGAGGTTCGCAGGTTGAAGTCCGGTACGGTGTAGGACAGCGTCTCGGTGCGCCAGGCGGCGAGCAGTTTCTCCACCGGCAGCACGGTGTACGGGTGAGCACGCGGATCATGGACCACCACATTCTTCCCGTCGAAGCCGACGATCACCAGATAGTGGTCGGCGCCGATGGGCTGACCCAGCCCGGGGTGGTGCGGCAACAGTCCCATCTCCACCGGGCCGGCCACCGCCCGGTGCTGGTCGTCCACCTTTTCCAGCGCCCGGACTACCTCGTCGGGCGAGCCGCCAGTCTGCTCACACGTCCAGCCGAGCAGGTCCAGCATGCTGTTGATGCCCTTCTCCGGGTTCCAACCGGCCGGGGCGAAGAACGGGCGTCCGTCGTGATGCAGGTACATGCCGAAGGCCGACCCGGTCAGCACCTCCACCACGGTCTCGCCGGGGCCCTCGTCACCGAAGGCCATCTGCAGGGAGTCGGAGAAGCAGCCATGGGTCTCACCGGAGAACTGAACGGGCATCGGGGCCAACTCCTGTCTCAGGAACGGGGGCGCCCGGCGCCGCAGGTGCGCCGTCGGGCGTGGGGCCTTGATCACCGGCGCTCAGGCCGGCGGTGACGAGATAGCTGCGGGGGAGATGCGGGAAGTTCACCGGCGCTACACCCTGCGGCCAGCGCCCGTAGTCGGCCCCGGCCGCGCCGGGCTCCGTGACCTGCTCGACCTCCCAGCCAGCCTGCCGAAGAAACTCGGCAGGGGTGTCCGTGCCGAATCGCCACGGACTGCCGGCGGTCGCCAGTTTGTCGAGAAACGGTCGCATGTAGCGCAGCCGGAAGATCCCCGTGCCGATGAGATCCACTGCGATCCTGCTGCCCAGCGCGGAGAGCCGGGCAGCCTGGCGTGTCACCGCGGCGGCCACCGGCGCAGGAAGGTAGAACAGCAACCCCTCGGCGAACCACACGGTCCGCGCTGCCGGGTCGAAACCTGCGTCGAGAAGCGTCTGCTCCCAGTCACCGGTCAGGTCCGTTGCCACGGTCCGGCACTCGCAGCGCGGCACGTTGGCGACCTGGGAGAGCCGCTGCCGCTTGTACGCCAGCACACTGGCCTGGTCCACCTCGAACAACACGACTCCCGACGGCCAGTCCAGCCGGTACGCCCGGGTGTCCAGTCCGGCACCCAGCCCGACGACCTGGCAGCCCTCGGTGACAGTGCTGCGCAAGAAGTCGTCGAACCACCGGGTGCGGATGGGCAGCACCGGATTTCCGTCAGGGGCAGCCCGCTCGGTGTGGAAGTGTCGCAGCAGGGCGTCCCCGTCCGCGCCGGCGAGCAGGACGGCGAACGCGTCGTCGAAGAGCCGGTCTGGCCGCGCCGTCTCTCGCGCCCGTGCTGCGGCAGTCCACCGGGCGGTCCGGGCGACGCCGGACAGGTCGGTGTCCGAAGCAGCCACCTCGATACTCATGCCCCTCAGTGTTTCCATCCAAGCAGGCGAGGGACAGATGTCCGTGCGGGCGTACCCATGCGGCCAGCACCAGCGTCGCCCCGACCGGAGGGGTCGCGCCGTGGCCGCCGGTCGGTAGTAGCGGGTTAGCCTGGGCCGCTACGACCGGCGACGACGGGGGTGGCGGTGTGGACGGCTCTGCTCGCGGCGAGGGATGGACCGCGCTCGCGGCGTGGGGCGGTGTGAAGCTGGTCCGACCGCTGCCCGGCGGACACCGCAACGAGGTAATGCTCGCCGAGCGGGCCGGGATGCCGCTGGTGGTCCGCCGCTCGATCCGACCCCGCGCCGCTCTGGAGTGGGAGCTGGATCTGCTTGAGCATCTGCGCGGCTGTGGTGTGGCGGCACCGGAGCCAGTGCCCACCGACGACGGTCGCCGGCACGTGGACGGGGTGCTGGTCAGCGGCTTCATCCCCGGCCGGTACCCGGCCGATCCCGCCGACTGGCGGCGGGTCGCAGACCAGCTCGCGGTGCTCCACACGGCGACGACCGACTGGCCGCAGCGCCCGGGGTTCAGCGCCAGCGGTGTGCTGCTCGACGCCGAGCGGGGCGGGGACGTGCGGCTGGACGCGATGCCCGCCTCGGCGGCCCGGATGGTGCGATCAGCCTGGCTGCCGGTACAGCAGGGGCCGCGCTGCGTGGTGCACGGCGACATCGGCCCCACCAACGTGCTGGTCGACGGATCCCGGATCACCCTGCTGGACTGGGACGAGGCGCGAGTGGACGTGCCCTGGTTCGACTACGCATTCCTTCCCGACGAGGTGGCGACGCCGTGGCCGGGGGAACGGGCGCAACTGCGCGCCGCCGGCCTCGCCTGGGAGACAGCGACCTGCTGGGCGGCCGAGCCGGTGTACGCCCGCCGTCGGCTGGTCGAGCTGCACCGTCACCGGCGGCACACCAGCGCCTGACGGTCGGGTCGGCCGGGCCAGCGCACGCTCGAAGATGCGTACCCAGTCCTCCCGCGTCCAGCATGGACGCGAAGCCCGATCCCACCCACTCCGAACGCCGTCACCGACGACCAGGGTCGCCGGGCTCGATGGCAAGCCGACCCAGCGACGAAGGTCGACCGGATCCGCGTCCGGCCGTGTCCCGTCGCCGTCCGGCCGGTAACCGCACCCGCGCCGTCGGCGCAGGAAGTGACCAAGATCGACGCTGGAGGTGTGGTGAGCGATCACCGGATGGATCTCCCGGTCGAGGTGCCGCTGAACGAGAGCCCCGACGTCATGGCCAGCAACCCGGCCAACCTGCTGCGCGCCCGCTGGCAGACCGTGCGCCTGCTCCGGCGGGGCGGTGCCGGCCTGGTCACCACGCTGGTGCTGGCCAACCTGCTCCTGGGTGTGCTGCCAGTGCTGTTCATCGTGGCCACAAGCGTCCTGCTCGGAAGGGTTCCGGCCGCGGTCAGTGGCGGTCTGGATTCCCGGGCCTGGGACTCACTGGTGAGTGTCTTCGTCGGGGCCGCCCTGGCCTTCGTCGCGCAACAGGTGATCACGCCCCTGCGGACCTCGCTTGGCGACTTTCTCAGCCGCCGGGTCGATCAGCAGGTACACGACGAGCTGATGGCGGCGTCGCTGTCCCCGGTGGGCATCGCGCCCCTCGAGGACGAGGAGAATCAGGACCGGCTGCGGGTGGCGGCGCTGAAGCTGCAGTTCGCCGTGCAGACCCCAGGTGACGCCTGCGCCGGTCTGCTCGCCCTGCTCGCCCGGTACACCCAGCTCCTCGCGTACGCCGTGCTGATCGGTGTGGCGTTCTCCTGGTTCGCGGCGGCCGGCCTGATCGTGTCGGTGCTGCTGGTGCGGCACAGCACCCGGGGCGGGCTGAGCCGCTACGCCGAGGCGCGGCAGCGGCTGAGCCGGGCCGAGCGGCGGGTGCACTACCTGCGGGCGCTCGCCGTGGAACCCGCCGCCGGCAAGGAGATCCGGGTGTTCGGCCTCGCCGGTTGGCTGACCGCAACGTACCGCCGGGTGTATCTGCTGTGGCTGCGGCCGATGTGGGCCTACCGCCGACGGATCCTGCTCTGGCGGTACCTGATCTTCGCCGGGCCGAGCCTGGTGGCGGCCGTCGCGGTCTTTGCGGCGGTGGGCGTGGCAGCCCCGGCAACGCTGACGTTGACGCAGTTCGCCCTGGTGGTGCAGGCGACGGTGGGGGCGATCGCGCTCGGCGGCTACTACCCGGAGGCCGACGTGCAGACCGCTGTGGGCATCGGGGCCTACGACGACGTACGCCGTTTCGTCGGTCGACTGGCGGCGCCCGCGCCGGCGACCGGGTCGGTGGGTACGCGCCCGCTGCCGCCGCTGTGCACAGAACTGCACTTCGACCGCGTGAGCTTCCGCTACCCCGGCCAGGAGCACAACGTGCTCGACGAACTCGACCTGCGGTTCCCGGTCGGCAGGTGCACAGCGATCGTCGGCGTCAATGGTGCCGGCAAGACGACCCTGGTCAAGCTCCTGGCTCGGCTCTACGAGCCGACCCGTGGCGTGATCCGGGTCGACGGGGTGGACATCCGCTCCTTTCCCGTGGCCGAGTGGCGCGCCGCGATCGGCATCATCTTCCAGGATTTCCTGCGTTACGAGACCTCGGTCGCCGACAACATCGCCTTCGGCGCGGTCGATCACCTCGACGATAGGGAAGGGGTGCGGACGGCGGTGGCCTCCGTGGGGTTGACCGAGCCCGTGGACCGGCTTCCCGCCGGCATCGACACCCCACTGGCGCGCCACCTCACCGGTGGAGCCGAGCTGTCCGGGGGTCAGTGGCAGCGGGTCGCCCTGGCCCGAGCGCTGTTCGCGGTGCAGCATGGCGCGCCGATCGTGGTCCTCGACGAGCCGACCGCCAACCTCGACGTGCGCGCCGAGGCCCGCTTCTTCGACCAGTTCGCCGAGCTGACTCGCGGTGTCACCAGTGTGCTGATCTCCCATCGGTTCTCCACCGTCCGGCATGCCGACGTGATCGTCGTTCTGGAACAGGGCCGGGTCGTCGAGCGGGGCAGCCACGAGGAGCTGATGGCGGCTAACGGTCGATACGCGCGCCTGTTCCGGATGCAGGCCGATCGGGTGCTGGGCCCGGAAGAGGTCCGCCCGGACGAGGTCGACCCCCGTGAGGTGCTCACGTGAGCGCGACCTTCGCCGGTTCCCTGAGGATGCTGGGCACGGCGTGGCGGGTGCATCGCGGCAAGACGGTCACCGCGCTCTTCTTCGTCGTAGCGGGAGCGGCGGCGGCGCCGTTGCTGGCCCTGGTGCTGGGCTGGATGACCGACGCGGTGGTCGCCGGGAACAGGGGCGTGGTGTTGCTGGGTGGGGTCCTCGCCGGGGTCCTCGCGTTTGCCACCGTCACCTTCGGGCACTTCGCCCATCTCGCCTACTTCGAGTTGGCCGAGTTGGCCGAACTCGACTTCGACGAGCAGCTCATCGGGCTCTCCAACGGCTCGGTCGGGATCGCCCACCACGAGCAGGCGGCCACCAGTGACACGGTGACCGTCCTGCAACGCGAGATCCGGCAGTTCGGTCGAGGGCTGGAGGCGTTGCTCAACGGCCTCGGTCTGGTGATCGCCGTAGGCATCACCGTGGTGCTGCTCGTGCGGCTGCACCCGTTTCTGCTCCTGCTGCCCCTGGCGGCGGTGCCGTCGCTGTATCTCGGTCGGCGGGCCGAGCACCTCGTGGACACCGCCAAGACGGACACCGCCGAGACGACCCGTACGGCGTTGCACCTGTTCGATCTGACCACCCAGTTACCTGCGGCGAGCGAGCTGCGGGTGTTCGGGTTGGCCGACGAGATGCGCCGCCGGCATGCCGGCCTCTGGTCGGACGTGACGGGTCGGCTGTTCCGGGCCGACCTACGAGCGGCAGTGCTGCGCACCGCCGGTCAGGTGACGTTCGCCCTGGCCTACGTCGCCTCGGTGCTGCTGCTGGTCCGGGCGGCCGTCGACGGCCGGCGCGGCGTCGGCGACGTCATCCTGGTCGTGGTCCTGGCCGCCCAGATCAGCGCGCAGGTGACCGCCACCGTCGCTCTCCTGCGGGACCTGCAACGGATGGCCGCGCTCTATGCGCGGATGGCGACGTTGCGCGAAGCCGTCACGGACGACGATGCCGGGGACCTGGACCCACCAACCCGGCTGCGGCACGGCATCGCGCTGCGGGACGTTTCGTTCAGCTATCCGGGGACCGACACGCCTGTGCTGCGCGATGTCACGGTGACGCTGCCAGCAGGCAGCACGGTGGCGGTGGTAGGCGAGAACGGCGCCGGCAAGTCGACGTTGGTGAAGCTGCTCTGCGGCCTGTACCGCCCGAGCCGCGGTCGCATCCTGCTCGACCACGAGGACCTGCACCGGTTTCGGCCCGACCGATGGCGCGCACGCACCTCCGTCGCCTTCCAGGACGCGCTGCGCTACGAGTTCCGGACCCGCCACGCCGTCGGTATGGGCGACCTCGCTAGCAGTTTCGCCGACCAGCCGGTACGAGACGCGTTGCGGCTGGCCCGAGCCGACGACGTGCTGCGTCAACTGCCCGACGGCCTCGACACGGTACTCGGCAAGGGTGGCAGCGGCGCCGAGCTGTCCGGCGGGCAGTGGCAGAAGGTGGCCCTGGCCCGCGCGCTGGTGCGCCCGGCACCGATGCTGCTGGTGCTCGACGAGCCGACGACCGCACTGGACCCGGAGGCGGAGCTGGCCATGTTCGCGCACTACGCGCAGCAGGCGGCCAGGGTGGGCCGGCAGACCGGGGCGATCACCGTACTGGTGTCCCACCGATTCTCGACTGTCCGTACGGCCGACCTCATCATCGTGGTCCGTGACGGACGGGTGGTCGAGGCGGGCGACCACACAACTCTCAGCACCGGATCCGGTCCCTATGCCGAACTCGTCGCCATCAACGCCCGGGCGTACCAGTGACCGGTCGCCGAGGGTCCCATCCACATGACCCCACGGAGCGTCGCGGCGCCGCCGCGTACCGCCCCGTGGACCCGACAGGAGGAACCACATGACCCGTTGGAGATCCGTGCTCGGCGCCGCGTTGACTGCGGTGTTGCTGGGCGCGTCCCTGACAGCACCCGCGTCGGCCGACCCGGGCGCCGCCGCCCAGGTGCCCACGCAGCGACTCAACTGGGGCGCCTGCGCCGGCGTTGACAACCCCGCCCTGCGCTGCGCTCGCGTGAAGGTACCGCTGGACTACCGTAACCCGCGGGGCCGGAAGATCGAGGTGATGATCTCGCGGCTGCCGGCAACCGACCCGGGCCAGCGGCGCGGCGTGTTGCTGAGCGCCCGCGGCGGACCCGGCCAGCACGGCGGGGTGTACCTGCCCGACGACTACTCGCGCCTGATGACGCCCGAGGTGCGGGCGCGCTACGACCTGATCGGCTTCGACGTGCGCTTCCTGGAGCAGAGCACCCCGATCACCTGCGGTTATCCGAAGGAGGAGCCGGAGGGGTTCTGGAACCGGGGCGCGCAGTCCCGGCCGGAGTTCGAGCTGCACGTGGATGAGGCGCGCAAGTACGCCCAGGACTGCCGTAAGCACGCCGGTTGGGCCCTGCCACACGCCACCCTGGAGAACATCGCCCGAGACATGGACGTCATCCGGACCGTCCTCGGGGAACGGCGGATCAACTTCTTGGGTGCGGACGCCCTGGGCACCGTCGGTGCCATCTACGGCACCCTCTTCCCGCACCGGACCGACCGGTTCATCCTCGACAACCCCCTCGACCCGGACAAGCTGTGGCGAGCGTCCAGGCTTGAGCGGGTCACGCTGATGGAGAGCGGCTTCACCAAGTTCTCCGCCTGGATGGCCGAACGCAACGACCAGTTCGGGCTGGGCAGTACGACCGCAGAGGTCGAGCAGACGGTGTCGAACATGTGGAACACGGCCCCGTTGACCGCCGGTGGTCGCCAGTGGACGGCCGACGAGCTGGTCTACTACACGCTGCTGGGCGTGTTCTTCGATGCTTTCGCAGAATGGATGGCGGGCAACCTGTCCGCGATCCGCCGCGGTGAGGCGCCACCCGCGCCGTGGCCGCTCTACCCCTCGGCGCGCCCCGGCGTGGCGGGCGTACCGGTCGACAACCACACCGCCGTGAGCACCTCGTACCAGTGCGCCGAAAGCCCCTGGCCGACCAACATCGAGACGTACTGGCGGGACCTGCAGAGGTACACGGCGCAGTACCCGAACTTCGGCGTCGCTGCCGCCAACATCTTCCCGTGCGCGTTCTGGTCGTCGCGGAAGGACAACCGGGTGACGATCGGTGGCCGGCACACCCCGCCGGCACTGGTCCTCGGCGCAACCGGTAACTCCATCGTCCCGCTGTCAAACGCCCGGGCGGTCGCCGCCGCTCTGCGCGGATCCCGACTCGTCATCGACGACCTGCGTGGCCACGAGCTCTACCCGTTCTACGGCAGCGACTGCCTCAAGGACCGGGCGAGCCACTACCTGATCAGCGGCCAACTGCCGCACGGCAACGTGCGGTGCCCGGCACCGGCACCGGCACCGGCACCGGTGAGCTGAGCACACCCCGTCGCCACCGCAGTGCCCACGGGCGCTGCGGTGGCGACGGACCGACCGCTCAGAGCGCCGCGGCGGCCAACTCGGTGAAGTCGAGAAACCGCCTCGGCGGCAGTTCGGCCAGGACCCGCATCAGCGGAGTGCTGCACTTCTCAGTCATGTAGCGGTAGTTGCTCGCGGCCTCCTCCAACAACGCCTCGAAGGGCTCCGCGTGTGGAATGTGCAGTGCCTTGGCCCGCCGGTTGAAGGTGAAGTGGGCGCCGCCGCGGTACAGCCGGTAGCCCAGATCGACGTCCTCGGCGCCCCAGGCGCGGAACTGTCCGTCGAAGCCGCCAACGGCGCGTAGCTGGGCGGTGTCGGCGAAGACGTTGGCGGTCCAGAAGAAGAGCGGGCGTCGGCGATGCCGACGTTGCGGGCCGCGGCGACTTGCGCAACTGGGCGCCCCTGGTCTGCTCATCCGCCGAATCCGAACCAATCGACTATATGCTATGTGTCGATTCGGCCCGGTCTTCCGGTGCCGGCAGACTCGTGTTAACCCATCGGAGGTTCGGATGTTCCTGATCGAGCGGCGTGAGGTGCCGGAGCAGCTGGTGCTCTGCGAACGTCATGAAGGGATAGGCCAGGCCGAATTGGCCGACCACCTACGCGCGACAATGGAACGGCTGGGGGAGCTGGCCGAACAGCACGGTGGGGCGGCGGGCCCGACATTTACCATCTACCGGGACGAGGAGTTCGACCCGGAGAACATCACGGTCGAGACGTGCATGCCGATCCATCAGCAGCCGGCGGAGCCGTTGGCCGCGGCCGTGCGTCGCGAGCCAGCACACAATGAGGTGTTCGTGCGGTTGACGAAGTCGCAGGCGGTGCCACCGCAGGTTGGCGAGGCCTTCGCGGCGGTGGCGGACTACCTGGAGCAGCACGGTCTGGTGGAGGCGGACGCGGCGCGCGAGGTGTACTTCACCGACTTCGTCGCGGCCGGTCCGGATGACCTAGTGATGGATGTAGCGTTCGTCGTCAAGTAGGCGGCCGCACCCAGGGGCGGGCGGAGACTTTCTCAGTCCGTCCGTCCGCCCCGACGAGCCGGGCGCGGCGCTACAGACCGCCTACGGGCGCTGGCCGCGCTGACAGGCCGGCGACGAGTTCGTTGTAGTCGAAGTACCGTTCCATCGGTAGGTCGGCGAGCACATCCATGGCGGGCGTCCGATACTTTCCGGCCATATAGCGGTGGTTCGCCTTGTCGCTTTCAATCGCGGCCTGCAACACCTTCGCGTGTGGAATGTGCAGTGCCTTGGCTCGTCGGTTGAAGGTGAAGTGGGCGCCGCCGCGGTGCAGCCGGTAGCCCAGATCGATGTCCTCGGCGCCCCAGGTGCGGAACTGTTCGTCGAAGCCGCCGACGGCGCGTAGCTGGGCGGTGTCGGCGGAGACGTTGGCGGTCCAGAAGATCTGCCAGGGGGCTGGGATACGGGTGAGGTCCTCGCCGTAGCGGTCGTAGAAGAGCTCACGGACGTCGCGGCACTCCCGTTTGGCCTGCATCCGCTCGATGCTGCCGTCGAGGTCATCCACGTCGAGGCGCTCGGTGACCAGTGTGTTGCTCTCTCCCGTGTCCGAGAGGCCATATACGTAGGCCACCACAGCGGCCGGGCCCGGTGTTGCTGTGTGGCTGGCGACGTGCTGGTCGAGGTTGTCGGCGTGCAGCATCACTCCGGCGTCGACGAAGACGCAGATGGGGGAGCGGGCGTCGGCGATGCCGATGTTGCGGGCTGCGGCGACCCGGAATCCTTCGTCGGGCTGGTGGTGGTAGCGCAGGTTCAGGCGGTCCTGGAAGCGTGCGACGAGGTCGGAGGTGTCGTCGGTGGAGCCGTCGTCGACGACGATCACCTCGAACCGGTCGGCGGGCATCCGTTGCCGGGTCAGTGACTCCAGGCTGTGCCTCAGCAACGCGGAACGGTTGTAGGTCGGTATGACAACTGTGCATCCCGGCGTGTTGGAC
The DNA here is from genome assembly GCF_053605225.1 of Micromonospora sp. NPDC003944. Taxonomy (NCBI): domain Bacteria; kingdom Bacillati; phylum Actinomycetota; class Actinomycetes; order Micromonosporales; family Micromonosporaceae; genus Micromonospora; species Micromonospora sp. NPDC003944. Next base: position 105,066 of record NZ_JBSGIV010000002.1, on the reverse strand, counting down.
ACGCATTCCCCCTCATAGGCTCAGGGTGCGGCCGGCCGCGCAGCCCGGCCGCGCGACGTCACGCCGCGCCGGCGCCGCCCGAGAGGCCGGGCGAGGCGGCCGACCCCACCAGGGCATCGTGGCATCGGCACGACCTCCGCGGCATCTCGTGGAATGCGCTCACCCGCACCGCAACGTGAGAGGTGCGACCGATGCCCGGCGCGGCCAAGGATGGACCCAGCGGTACGCGCACACCCGTCCACGTCCTGTCCGACCGGGTGTGACGCGACGTCCCCGAGGTGGTCCGCGCCCCGTCGCCCCGGCGACGAGTGGCGAACCCGTGCCCGTGGCCGCCCGTCCCGAAGGAGAGCTGCATGCCGATCGTCAACGATGTCCCGGCGGTGACCCGGCCCGCCCAGGAGCTTGAGGAGCTCGATCGTCGAGTGCTCCTGCACCCGCATCAGAGCGGGGCACGCGGGGAGCGCTGCGTCATCGTGCGGGGTTCTGGCTGCACGGTGTGGGACGCCCAGGGCATCGAACTGCTCGACGTCATGGGTGGCGGGAACTGGGTCGCACAGGTAGGACACAGCCGCACCGAACTGGCCGACGCCGCGGCTCGCCAGATCGGCAGGCTGGAGTACTTCACCGGCTTCGACATCTTCTCCAACGACCAAGCCCTGGAACTGGCCGAGAGGCTCGTCCGGCGTGCGCCTGACGGCCTGGACCGGGTCTTCTTCACCAACGGCGGCTCCGAAGGTGTCGAAAGCGCGATCAAGTTCGCCCGGCTCTTCCACCACAACCGCGGCGAACCGAACCGCACCTGGGTCCTCTCCCGGCACTACGCCTACCACGGCAGCACCTACGGCAGCGGCACCGCCACCGGCATCCCGGGCATGCACGTGGGGATCGGACTGGGGTTGCCGCACGTGGAGAAGGTGTCGCCGCCGTATCCGTACCGGGCCGCAGAGCTGTACGGCGGTGCGGAAACCACCGACTTCCTGCTGCGGGAACTCGCCGAAACGATCGACCGGATCGGCGCGGGCAACATCGCGGCGATGATCGGTGAGCCGGTGATGGGCGGGGCCGGCATTCTCGTCCCGCCCGACGACTATTGGCCCCGGGTACGCGAGCTGCTGAACCGACACGGCATCTTGCTGATAGCCGACGAGGTGGTGACCGCGTTCGGTCGTACCGGCGCGTGGTTCGATTCGGCGGCACGGGGGATGGCAGCCGACCTGGTGGTCACCGCGAAGGGGCTCACCAGCGGGTACGCGCCGCTGGGCGCGGTCCTGCTGCGCGACGACATCGGCGAGACGGTCGCCGGCGGCGACAACTACCTCTTCCACGGGCACACGTACTCGGGTCATCCCACTGCATGCGCGGTCGCGCTGGCCAACCTCGACCTGATCGAGCAGGAGGAGCTGGTGTCCCGTGCCGGGGCGATCGAACAGTGGTTCACTGCCGCGCTGGCCCCGATCTCCGTGCTACCCCGCGTCGGTGAGGTGCGGGTAGCGGGCGCCACCGTCGGCGTGGAGCTTGTCGCCGACCGGTACACCCGGGCACCGCTGATGGCCGGGGCGGTCGCCGCCGAGCTGCGCCACGCGCACCGGGTGGTCGCCCGTGACTACGGCAACAACCTGGTGATGGCGCCGCCCCTGGTCATCAGTGAGGAGCAGGTGGCCCGGGCGGCCCATGCGCTGTTCGAGGTGGTCTCCCGCCTCGGCGCGGACGGCGCGTTGGCCGGGCGGCCCCGGTGAGCCGGCCGGCGGACGAGGCGATCCGGCCGTTCCGCATCGACATCCCCCAGCAGAGCCTCGACGATCTGCACCGCCGGATCGCGGCCACCCGCTGGCCGGCCGAGCCGTACGGGGGCGGATGGGCGCGCGGTGTGCCGGGGGCGTATCTGCGAGAAATGGCCGACTACTGGCGGACCGACTTCGACTGGCGGGCCGCTGAGGCCCGGCTCAACCGGTACCCGCAGTTCACCACCACGATCGACGGGGCGACAGTGCATTTCCTGCACGTACGTTCGCCGGAACCCGACGCGCTTCCGTTGGTCGTGACGCACGGCTGGCCCGGGTCGGTGGCGGAGTTCCTCAAGGTCATCGGGCCGTTGACCGATCCCCGCGCGCACGGCGGCGACCCCGCCGACGCCTTCCACCTCGTCATCCCGTCGCTGCCCGGGTACGGATTCTCCACGCCGCTGCCCGGAACCGGGTGGGACATTCTGCGTATCGCCCGAGCCTGGGCCGAGCTGATGCGCCGCCTCGGCTACGACCGGTACGTCGCTCAGGGCGGTGACTTCGGCTCTGCCGTTTCTCTCGACCTCGGTGAGGTCGACCCGGAACACGTGCTGGGCGTACACGTCAACATGCTGCTCACCGGCCCGTCGAAGCCGGATGACCTGACCGGACTGGATGAGGTGGATCAAGCCCGGATGGCGCTGGTGTCGCGCTTCAACTCCGACCTCGTCGGCTACATGGCGGTACAGGCCACCCGGCCACAGACACTGGCGTACTCGCTGACCGACTCGCCAGTCGGCCAACTCGCCTGGATCGTGGAGAAGTACCGCGAGTGGACCGACTCGACTGACGTGCCCGAGGACGCGGTCGACCGCGACCAGTTACTGACCACGGTGACCATTTACTGGTTCACGGCGACGGCGGGTTCCTCCGCCCAGCTCTACCGGGAGGTGGTCGAGTTGTTGCCCTGCACGGTGGTCGGCGCCCGGCCGCGTCCGAACCCGGTGCCGCTGGCTGTCGCGACGTTCGGACACGACATGTTCCTGCCGATCCGCCAATTCGCCGACCGCGACTTCCCGAACATCCAGCAGTGGACCGAGTACGACCGTGGCGGCCACTTCCCGGCCATGGAACAGCCGGACCTGCTGGTGGCCGACATCCGTCGGTTCTGCCGGGGCAGCCGGACCCGGCCAGTGGCCGACCGGGTGCCCGACGCCGCCATCCGGGGCTGACCGCCACCCGCGGCGTCGCCGGGCGCCGCGCCACACCACCCGCCAGTCATCGGTGGGCGCCCGATACACCGGCGGCGAACGCTGCTGCGGCGACGGCGCCTCGCCGCGGCACATCGCAGAGAGGAAGCAGATGAGCGCCGACGAGCACCTGCGCACGGCGGGGCAGGGCGGCCCCGATCGCGAGACCTTCGACTACGTCATCGTCGGTGCCGGCACGGCCGGGTGCGTCCTCGCGGCGCGGCTCACCGAGGATCCCGACGTCACGGTCTGTCTGATCGAAGCCGGTCCCACCGATGACGGCGTGGACAGCATCCGGATCCCGGCCCGGGGCGGCAAGTTGTGCCGCACCCGGTACGACTGGGACTACGACAGCCACGATGAGCCGCAACTCAACGGTCGGCGGCTCTACCTACCGCGCGGCCGGGTGCTCGGGGGTACCAGTGCGATGAACGGCATGGTGCATATCCGGGGCCACCGGACCGACTTCGACGACTGGAACCAGCCCGGCTGGACCTATCCGCAGATGCTGCCGTACTTCCTACGGTGCGAGGACAACGAGCGCGGCGTGTCGCGGTTCCACGGTGTCGGTGGTCCGCTGCCGGTATCGGAGAACAGGTCGCGCAATCCGATGTCGACCGCGTTCGTCCAGGCCGCGATCGAGGCGGGTTACGCCGCCAACGACGACTTCAACGGCGCCGATCAGGACGGGTTTGGCTACTACCAGGTCAACCAGCGCGACGGCCGGCGATGCAGTTCGGCGGCAGCGTACCTGCACCCGGTGCGGGAGCGGGCGAACCTGACCGTTCGGACCCATCTGCAGGTGCACCGGATCATGGTGGATCGTGGGACGGCCAGCGGCGTGCTCTGCCAGCAGCTGGACCGGAGCGTCGAGCTGCGCGCCACACGGGAGGTGGTTGTCGCGGCCGGCGCGTACAACTCCCCGCAGCTGTTGATGCTCTCCGGCATCGGACCCGCCAACCAGCTCAGCGGTCTCGGGATTCCGGTGCTGGTCGACCAGCCCGAGGTCGGCCGGAACCTCCAGGACCACCCGTCGACCTACCTGGTGTTCACCCACGACCAGCCGGTGAGCCTGCTCAGTTCCGGGGAGGAACGGTACGTACGGCAGTTCGAGGAACAGGGTGCCGGGCCGCTCAGCTCGAATGTGCCCGAGGTGGGCGGCTTCGTCCGTACCCGCCACGGTTTGGCCGCGCCGGACGTGCAGTTCCACGCTTTGCCGGTGACGTTCGTCGACGGCGCGCTCGGCGTACCGCCGGGGCACGGCATCTCCTTCGGGCCTTGTGTGCTGCGGCCGGCCAGCCGCGGTGAGGTCAGTCTGGCCTCCGACGACCCCACCGCCAAGCCCCGGATCCGGCATCGCTACTACGACGACGCCAACGACGTCCGGGACATGGTGGCCGGGCTACGGATCGCGCTCACCATCGCCGAGCAGGCCGCTCTGCGCCCGTATACCCAGGGGCGCTTCACCCACCCGGCGTCGGACTCCGATGCCGACCTGCGCGCCTTCGTCCGGGCGACCACCCAGTCGATCTTCCATCCGGCGGGCACCTGTGCCATCGGGACGGTCCTCGACTCGGAGCTGCGGGTGCGGGGAGTCGACCGCCTGCGGGTCGTGGACGCGTCGGTGCTGCCACTGATTCCCCGGGGCAACACGAACGCGCCGGTCATCGCCGTAGCGGAGCGCGCGGCCGACCTGATCAGCGGCCGCGGCGTCGAGGTGGAGCCGGCCATGGCGGCCGGCGCTCGATAGGTGCTTGCGGCGCGGAGCGCACGACAGGAGGTGCGGCCCCCGAAGCCGTTACCGACCATAGAAGACATACGCCGAACCGCGATTCGAGCGGTTTCTCGCACTCTGCGTCATTGCTGCACTGTCCGATCGGACAGTCATTCCTGCTGCCCAGTGGAGGTATCCCCGGATGCATGAACACCTAGGCACGCGAGCCGTCGTGCTCGGTGGTGGAATGGCCGGGCTGCTCGCGGCTCGGGTGTTGGCGGACCGGTACGACGAGGTCGTCTTGATCGAGCGCGACACGATCGTCGATGTCACCGAAGCGCGGCGGGGAGTTCCCCAGGCCCATCACGCCCACGCGCTCCTGGCGCGTGGGCACGAGGTGATCGAGGACCTCCTGCCCGGACTCCAGGCCGAGTTGACCGCGCACGGGGTGCAGACCTGTGACCTCTCCGGTGACCTGCGGTGGTACTTCAACGGGCGGCCGCTCCAACAGGCGTACTCCGGCCTGTTCAGCGTCAACGCGAACCGGCCGACGCTGGAGGCGCACGTCCGCGCCCGCGTCCTGGCTCTGCCGAACGTGCGGTTGCGCGAGGGAACGGCCGTCCAGAGCCTCGTCGCCACTCCGGACCGCGGCCGGGTCACCGGAGTGCAACTCAGCGGTGCGGAGGGGCAGTCGCAACCGGAACAGCTCACCGCCGACCTGGTCGTCGACGCCACCGGGCGCGGAAGCCGCACCCCGGTCTGGTTGGCGGAGCTGGGATACCAGCGACCGGAGGAGGAGCGGGTCAAGATCGACCTGGCCTACGTGTCCCGCTACTTCCGGCTCAACAGCGACCCCTTCGGCACTGACCTGGCCATCAACTCGGTCGCCTCGCCGGCCAATCCCCGGGGCGCGTTCTTCGGCCGGTTCCCGGACAACATCGCCCTGCTCTCGCTCACCGGCATGCTCGGCGATCACCCACCCCGGGACCCGGAGGGCTTCCTCGAGTACGCCCGGACGCTGGACGCGCCGGAGATCTACCAGGCGGTCAGCATCGCCGAGCCGCTGGGAGAGATCAACGGGTTCAAGATCCCGGCGAGCGTCCGTCGTCGCTACGACAAGCTGACCCGGTTCCCCGACGGGCTGCTGGTCGTCGGCGACGGCGTCTGCTCCTTCAACCCGGTCTACGGCCAGGGCATGACGGTGGCCGCGATGGAGGCCGCCGCCCTCGGCGAACACCTCGACGCCGGCGCGGCGCGACCGATCGAGTACTTCAAGGCGATCCGTCCCATCATCGACGGTCCCTGGGAAACCTCCGTCGGCGCCGACCTGGCCTTCCCCGGCGTTCAGGGGCCGAGGACCCTCAAGGACCGACTCGGCGGCGCCTTCATGGGTCGCCTGCACACGGCGGCCCAGCGCGACGGCCGCTTCACCAGCGCGTTCTTCCGCGTGGCCGGACTGGTTGACCCGCCGACCGCGCTCATGAAACCCGCCATCATCCTCGGTGCCCTGCGCACCGCCCGTAAGGCCGACGCCGACGCGGTGCCGGCGACCGCCGCCGGCCCGGTGGTCGGTCAACGCGCGGTCGTCCTCGGCGGCAGCTTGGCGGGCACGCTCGCGGCCCGGGTCCTCGCCGACCACTACCGCGAGGTCGTCGTGGTGGAGCGGGATGAGGTGCTCGGCGTCGACCGACCGCGCCGAGGCGCCCCGCACACGGCGCACGCCCACGGTCTGCACGGTCGCGGCTACCTCATCCTCGCCGAACTCTTCCCCGGGCTGCGCGGTGACCTCCAGGCCCGGGGGTTTCCGGTGGGCGACATGGGGGAGATGCGCTGGTTCTTCGACGGCCGTCGACTCCAACCGGCACGTACCGGCCTGCTGTCGATCACCGCACCCCGCCCGGTGCTGGAGGACTACCTGCGTACTCGGGTCGCGGCGCTGCCAAACGTCACTTACCGGCAGCTCACCGAACTGACCGGGTTGCGCGCCGTACCCGACAACAGCCGGGTGACCGGGGTGTCGCTGCGCGACGTGGCGTCGGGCCAGGAAGGTGTCCTCGACGCCGACCTCGTGGTCGACGTCACCGGCCGTGGCTCCCGCACCCCGGTCTGGCTGCAACAGATGGGGTACGACCGCCCGGTCGAAGAGAAGATGACGATCGGCCTGACCTACACCACCAGGATGTACCGCAGCCGACCGGAGATGTTCGACGGCGTGCAGTCGATCAACCCGGTGGCCTCACCCGCACACCCCCGTGGTGCGTTCTTCGGTCAGGTCGGGCCCGACGAGTGCATCGTCTCGCTGACCGGCATACTCGGGGACCAACCACCGACCGACCCGGACGGCTTCCTCGACTTCGTCCGCTCGTTGCCGGTGCCGGACGTCTACGACGGCATCCGTGACGCCGAGCCTCTCACCGACCCGGTGGCCTTCACCTTCCCCGCCAGCGTGCGCCGCCACTACGAACGGCTGGCCCGGTTCCCGGAACGGCTGTTGGTGCTCGGTGACGCGGTGTGCAGCTTCAACCCGGTCTACGGCCAGGGGATGTCGGTCGCCGCGATCGAGGTGATGGCGCTGCGTCGCTTGTTGCTGCGCGGCACTCCGCCCGACGCCAAGGTGTTCCTGCGCGACATCTCGAGGGTGGTGGACACACCCTGGCAGATCTCCACCGGCGGTGACCTCGATTTCCCCGACGTGCCGGGTGACCGACCGGCGAAGGTACGCCTGGGCAACGCCTACCTCAACCGGGTGCAGTACGCGGCGACCAAGGACGCGTCGGTGACCTCGGCGTTCATGCGGGTCGCCGGCCTCATCGAACCGCCGAGCGCACTGATGCGCCCGAGCATGGTGCGTCGGGTGCTGCGACTTTCCCGGGATCGCAACTCGGCCCGACCGCTGGCGCCTGTCGTGGCCAAGGCGCCGATGGACGTACCCGCTGCCGACGCGCGGCCAGCTCCGGCCGACACCGTTCCCCCCTCGACGCCGGTCGCGACCGCGCCGACCCCGGCTCCGGCGGGGCCTCGGTCCCGTCGCAAAACGGCAGGCCGCGACGGCGCCTGATCCAAGCGGGAGGCCCGGCGCCGCAGGTGCCGGGCCGCCCGACAGGCCGACCGCTTCGAGCGGTGAGGCTGCGAACCATCCCGAGTCCGACATCCCAGTCCGGAAAGGGCTTGCCCATGCGACCGTACCGAATCGACATCCCCCAGGCCGATCTCGACGACCTGGCACGCCGCCTGGCCGAGACTCGTTGGCCCGCCGTGCTCGGCGACGACGGGTGGGACCGCGGCGTGCCGGTGGGCTACCTGCGCGAGCTGGCCGAGTACTGGCGCACGACGTACGACTGGCGCGCCGCCGAGGCCCACCTCAACCAGTACCCGCAGTTCGTCACCGAGATCGACGGCGCCACAGTGCACTTCCTGCACGTGCGGTCTCCAGAGCCGAACGCGCGTCCCATGATCATCTCGCACGGTTGGCCCGGTTCGGTCGTCGAGTTCCTGGACGTCATCGGCCCGCTGACCGATCCTCGCGCGCACGGTGGTGATCCGGCCGACGCCTTCCACCTGGTCATCCCGAGCCTGCCAGGCTTCGGATTCTCCGGGCCAGCCGCCCCCGGTTGGCGGCCTGCCCGGATCGCCCGCGCCTGGGCGGAGTTGATGAGCCGGCTGGGTTACGACCGTTACCTGGTCCAAGGGGGCGACGCTGGCGCCGTCGTCTCGATGGAACTCGGCCGGGTCGCCCCCGAGCACGTCGCCGGCGTGCACGTCAACATGCTCATGACGTTCCCCTCCGGCGATCCGGACGAGCTGACCGGGCTCAGCGAGTCCGACCAGGAGAGGCTTGCTCGGATGGCCCGCTTCGACGCCGAACTCTCCGGCTACATGAAGTTGCAGGCGACACGGCCACAGACGCTCGCCTACGGGCTCACCGACTCTCCCGTCGGGCAGCTCGCCTGGATCGTGGAGAAGTTCAAGGAGTGGACCGACGCCACCAAGGTGCCCGAGGACGCCGTGTCGCGGGACCGGCTACTGACGCTGGTCTCGATCTACTGGCTCACCGCCACGGCCGGCACCTCGGCGGCGCTGTACTACGAGGACGCCGCTGGTCTGCGTGACATCACCACCGGCGTCGCACCGGCGCCGGTGACGGTGCCGATAGGGGTTGCGGTCTTCCCACAGGACATCTTCCTGCCGCTGCGCCGCCTCGCCGACCGGGACCTGCCGACCATCGTCCACTGGAACGAGTTCGACCGGGGCGGGCACTTCGCCGCGTTGGAGGAGCCGGATCTCTACACCACCGACGTACGGGCCTTCGCTCGCGTCGTCGGCTGATCGCACAGGTCCCGGGTCACCGGGGTCTGCGCCAGCGCCGCAATCCCGAAGATGCGCCGCCGCGAGGGTGGCTGCGATCGTCGATGGGCGCGGTGACCGCCCCTCCCGAGGTGCGGCCACCCGATCGCCCCTGAGCACCTCCGCAGTCGCCGACGCCCGTGCCCAACCGGCACGACAGACCCAGGTCGCGGCTGCGGTCCGACCAATCCTGAGGAGACAACGTGTTGCAGACCGCCGTTCCCACTCGGGAACAACTCGTCCAGCGGGCAGCCGATCTGGTGCCGGTGCTGCGCCGCAACGCGGAGTGGGCAGAGCAGCACCGGCGGCTGCCCGACGAGACGATCGAGGCGCTGGCCGAAGCCGGCTTCTTCAAGCTGAGGACCCCGCTGCGGTACGGCGGGTACGAGGCCGACACCCGGACCCTGGTGGAGGTGGCCGCCGAGCTGGGCCGCGGCGACGGCGCCACCTCCTGGACCACATCGGTGTACTGGATCCCCACCTGGATGGCCTGCCAGTTCCCCGACGAGGTGCAGGACGAGGTCTTCTCCACCCCCGACGTACGGATCTGCGGCACGCTCAGCCCGAGCGCGATGGCCACCCCCACGTCAGGCGGAATCGTGGTCAACGGCAAGTGGGGCTTCATCAGCGGCGCGCTGCACAGCCACTGGCAGGAAATCATCGCCGTGCTCATCGACGGTGACAAAGAGCCGATGCCGATCATGGCGCTGGTGCCGATGTCGGACCTACAGGTGGTGGACGACTGGCACACCTCGGGCCTGCGGGGAACAGGCAGCGTCAGCACCGTCGCCGAGCAGGTGTTCGTCCCCGCCGCGCGGGTGATGCCCCTGGGCGCCATCCTGCAGGGGGAGTCCGCGTCGCAGCGTAACGCCGACTCGGTCATCTACCGGCCGCCGCTGCTGCCGGTGGCCTCCGCCTCGTCGGTGGGCACCGTGCTCGGTCTGGCCCGGGCCGGCCAGGAGACCTTCCTGCAGCGGCTGCCCGAGCGGAAGATCACCTACACCGACTACACCAGCCAGGCCGAGGCACCGCTGACCCACCTGCAACTGGCCGACGCCACCGTGCGCGCCGACGAGGCGGAGTTCCACGCCCTGCGACTTGCCGATCTGGTCGACACGAAGGCGGCCGACGGCAGCGACTGGACCCTGCTGGAACGCACCCGGGCCCGCGCCGACCTCGGCGCCGCCGGCCGCCGGGCCCGGGAGTCGGTGGAGATCCTCGCCGGCGCTTCCGGTGGATCGTCGATCTACAGCTCGGTGCCGATGCGGCGGATCCTGCACGACGCGCAGTCGGTCAGCCTGCACGCGCTGATGAACCCGGACACCAACGCCGAACTGTACGGGCGGGTGCTGGCCGGGCTCGCCCCCAACACGCTCTACCTCTGACCCGCCCCGCCCTCGGGTCGTCCGACCGGGCGCCCGCCGTTGCAGAAGGAGCACCCGTATGACCTCGCCCAGCACCTCGGCCGCTGCCGCGCCCACCGCCGAGGATCAGGCGGCCGCGGCCGCCGTCCCCCTACAGATCGTCGCGGCGTGGCAGCGGCACGACGCCGACGCGTTCGCCGACGTGTTCACTCCGGACGGCACCATGATCCTGCCGGGCCTCTATCGCCAGGGACGCGACGAGATCCGGGACTTCATGTCCACCGCGTTCGCCGGCCCCTACCGGGGCACCCAGGTGACCGGCGAGCCCTTCCACGTGACCTTCCTCGGCCCGGACACGGCACTGCTGCTGACCAAGGGCGGTGTGCTGGTACCAGGTGAGGACACCGTCGCCGAGGAGCGGCAGATCCGGGCCTCCTGGCTGCTCGCCAAGCGCGACGGTCGTTGGCTGCTCGCGGCGTACCAGAACACTCCCGCGCACTGACGGCCCTCCGCATGGCCTCCGACGGTCGGCACCGGATGGTGCCGGCCGTCGCCGTGCGCGCGTCGACGCGCGGCGGGCCGCCGCCCGAGAAGACACACATAGAACACGAGGAGGCTGGCCACCCCCCACCTCGTCCCGCCGCGGTGAGGGATGGCCAGCCGGTCCTTGACGCCTATCCGGCGGCGGTGGCGAACTGCCCCGGCATCCGGCCCGGTCCAGCCGGTCCCCGGTAGGCCTGGGCGATGTCGAGCCAGTACTCCGCCTGCTCGCCGGTGGCCCGCACGCGCAGATCGTCGCGGTGGCGGCGGCGGGTCACCAGCAGGCAGAAGTCCTCGGCGGGACCGCTGACCAGGTCGGTGGCGTCGGTGGGACCGAACTGCCACAGCTGTCCCGACGGTGCGACCAACTCGAATCGGAACTCCTGCTCCGGCGGGGTCAGCCCACGGGACAGGTAGCCGAAGTCCCAGGTGCGGACGGCGAACCCGACCAGGTGCCCGATGCGGTCGGTGCGCTCAGGTCGGAGGCCGAGCGCGTCGGCGATGTCCTGGCCGTGGCCGAACAGCTCCATCATGCCGGCAGCCGCCAGCACCGGCGCGGGCAGCGGTCGTACCAGCCACGGCACCGGCTGCCCGGCGGGCACAGCGGCGAGGGCCTGCTCAGCGGCGGCGCGCTCCCGGCGCCAGAGGGCCAGCAATTCCTGCGGCTCGGCGGCCAGATAGGGGGCCATCGCACCGGCGACGTTAGCATCGAAGCCCCCACTGAGCTGCTGCATCATCGCGATGAACCGGTCCGGTTCGGCTGCGGCGGTCGCCGCCATCCGGAAGGTGGCGGCAAGGTGCGCGACCTGATGCGCGACCGTCCAGCCGGGCGCGGGGGTTGCCAACCGCCACTGCTCATCGGTCAGACTGGTCAGCATGCGGTCGACCTCGTCGCCGTCGCGGACGAGGTCGGTGATGACATCCTGTGCTTCGGGCACGTGACTGTTCCTCTCCGTTGGTGTTCACCTGTTCACCTGTTCACGCCAGGCGGACCCGCGCCGGCGTTGAGAGCACTGCCGGCATGCCGGGCAGCGGTGAGGCTGGCCCAGGCGGTCACCGCAAGCAGGGCCCGATCGTCGTGGCCCTCCGACCGGGCCTGGTCCATCAGGGACCCGCTGACCCGGTAGGAGGCGATCGCGGTGAGAAGGGCGAGACGTCCGATGGTCCGCTCGGCGGCCGGCAGGGACCGGACCGCGTCCTCCAGCCATCCATGGTCGTGCAGCGGTGCGGTGAACCCCGGTCGAGCTGCCAACTCCTGCCGCACCAACTGCCGTACCTGGTCGGGAACGACCTCGGCGCCGAGGTCGTCGACAACCTGACCCGCTCTGGCCAGCGCCTGTGCCACCGCTGGTTGGCCCCGCGCCCAGGCGAGGTCCACGGGCACCGACGTCGCCGGAAGCAACAGCAGTGAATCGCCCGGTCGGCCACCGTCACCGGCGGCCAGGGCACCCATCAGGTGGGAGGCGACCCACCACGTCACACCCCGGGCGGGTGGAGGTGTCGGCGGCAGCGGCGAGTCCCGGAGAAACACGTTGACCATCCGGTTCAGATAGTGGAACGCCACCGCAACGCCGACGAGCTCGGACCGCTCGGCCGGGCTGCACGTGGGCAGCACGCTGTCCCCGCGTGCCCACCTGCCCAGCGCGCGTAGGTGCGGATCGGTGACCCCGTCGATGCCCAGGCCGGCGATGCGGGCGCCCTCGCCGGGCCCGCCCAGCCCTGCCACCGTGGCACCGTGCACGTCGACGCAGTACGGGCAGCGGTTGCCAGCTGATACCGCCGCCGCCACCACCTCCCTGGCCCGACGGGGCACGGTGCCCCGCGCGAGCAGGGTCTCCCGCAGCAGCACCCAGCTCGCGGCCAGCAGATCGGGTACGGGTGAGTGCAGGACCACTGGCGGGGCGAGCATGCCGAATTCCGCGGCGAGCTGCCGGTAGACCTGTGCCACCACTCCTCGGGCGGCGGAGGGTGCCACCGGTCGGACGTAGCGGATGTGGCTGAATGTGGTGCGTCGCGTCGCCCGGGCCAGCAACCGACCCATCGGTTCCTCCCTGTCTGCTCGCCGGCGGCCGTCGAGGGTCAGCGCCCCCGCGGCCGCCGTCACGGTGGTAAGCGGGCGCCGATCAGGCGGGCAGCACCTCACGCCGGCGCAACGGCCCAGCGGAGCCGTCCGGCAACGAGCCGCGGTAGGTGACCGCCACACCGCGTGCACGGGCTGCCTCGACGATGCCGGGGATGGCGCGCTCGGCGAGGGCAGCGATGGTCAGCGCCGGGTTGACGGTCAGCCCGGCGGGCACGGCGGAGCCGTCGGTGACGAAGATGCCGGGGTGGTTGCGCAGCTCGTGCCGGTCGTCCAGGGCCGACGTGTCCGGGTCGTCGCCAATCCGGCAGGACGACAGAGGGTGCACGGTGTAAGCGCCCACCACGTCATTGGTCCAGGGCATGACCCGGGCGAGCCCGTCGCGTTCGAGGATGTCGCGTACGTCGGCGTCGGCGGCGGCCCAGCCCCGCAACGTGTTCGGGGTGGGGTCGTAGCGCAGCGGACCCCGGCCGAGCATCTGCTGGGAGATCCGGTCTGCGTTGCCGGTGGCCGGTGGCGGCCCGAACACACCCTCGTTGTCGTCCTCAGACATCGTGAAGATGGTCAGCCATGACTGCCAGCGGCGCAGCAACTCCTTCTTCTCGACGCCGAACCAGGTCGGACCAGTGGCGTCGGGCACTTGGGCCAGGATGGTGCCCAGTCCAGGCGGGAAGTACAGCTGTTCCAGGGAGTACCGCTCGTACTCGGGCAGGTTGCCGTCCAAACGGTCCCAGCTCGCGACCGTGGGTCCCCGGCCGATCTGGTTGGCCGCGTACGCGGACCCGTCGGGCCGGCTCAGACCGAGCACCTCGCGCACCCGCTCCTCGTCGAAGACGGCGGTGTTGAGCCGCTCACCGTTGCCGGAGAAGTACCGACCGACGGCCGCTGGCATGGCGCCGAGAGTCGACTCCGAGCGTTGGAGGATCACCGGTGTCGCGCCCGCGCCGGCCGCAACGATCACGATCTTCGCGTCGATGGTGCCGCTGTCGTGCAGCACCCGGTAGTCCTCGTCGTCGACGATGCGGTAGTGCACCCGGTAGCCGCCGTCGTCGGCGCGCGCGATGTGCTGGACCTCGTGCAGCGGCCGGATCTGGGCGCCGTGGGCGACCGCCGCCGGCAGATAGTTGAGCAGCAGCGAGCGCTTGGCGTCGAAGCGGCAGCCGGCCATCATCCAGTTGCAGTTGGTGCAGAGGTCGGTGTCGATTGCTGAAGGCGCCGGATTGGCGGTCCGGCCGGCGTGCGCGCACGCCGCGGCGAACAGCCCGCCTGCGTAGGGCACGCGGTCCCAACCCTGTTTGGTCACTGGTAGAGCCTGGCTGACCCGGTCGTACCAGGGGTCGAGGCTGTCCCGGTCGATTGCGGACGGCCACATCCGCCGGCCGATGCTTCCCTGGCGTTCGAAGACGAACCGGGGCGCCCGGGGCATGGTGGCGAAGTACACCACGCTGCCACCGCCGACACAGTTGCCGCCCAGCACGCTCATCCCCTCGCCGACCACGAAGTCGAAGACCCGGGTGTACGAGGAGCCGAGCTTGAAGTTCTGGTCGAACTCCTCGCTGTTCAACCACGGGCCGCGTTCCAGCACCACCACCCGGGCCCCGCCGGCGGCGAGGTGGTAGGCGGGGATGGACCCACCGAACCCACTGCCGATGATCAGGACGTCGGTGCTCTCGATACCGCTCATGCCGGGCTCCCCGTCGGGGTCGTGTTCGGGTGCAGCGCCGCCAGCGGGCGCCCGTAGGAGTACTCGGGGAATCGCCAGAACCCGTCCGGGCCGGGCCGGAAGTAGCCGATGGTCAGCAGTCCCGGGTGGTCCGCGGCGAATGCCTCGTGGGTGTCCAGGTGCGCTGCGCTGTCGAAGGCCATGTTGCTGAACAGGGCCAGCCCCACCCACATCTCCTTCTCCGGATGCCCGGGGGTCAGCAGTTGCTGGAGAAGCCGGGTGCGGTCCGGATAGGACAACGCGACGAAAGCTGGCACCGAGGCATCCAGGGACAGGCCGTTGGTCTGCGCGTAGACGCCCGCGTGCGCGTTCAGCGCCATCGCGAACGACTCCAGAGCCGGAGCGAAACCACTCGCGGGGTCGCCCATCAGCTCCAGTGCCCCGGCGGCGACAGCTCCCGGGCCGGACGCGGCCCCAGCGATTGCCCGGTCCTGCGGCCAGCGTTTCTCGCCGGGGACGATGGTGTCGGCGAAGGCCTCCATCGTCATTGTCCGCACGTCGTCGGTGTCGACGTCATCCGTGTCCGGGTGCACGCGCCAGCCTCCTCATAGAATGTGACCTGTGGTGCGCTCGTCCACGACGGAGCCGTTTCGGCCCGGTCGGGTCGTGCGCCCTAGCCCATCGAGTGCAGGGATTGCGCATCATCGTGCCGACCCGCCACGTTCCGGGGCATCTTCGTCGTTGCGCTGGTCGACGAATCGTCGCGTCCGGCAGCCGCGGCACCGGGGTGCGACCCGGTCCGGCGCCGGCAGCGGTACGGACGCCCACTGCCACCGCTGCGTGTCAACAGCAATACAGAAAGTGAGCAATCTGAGAGGCGTGCGGCTGTTGTGGGATCGGCAAGCTAGTGGCGAGCCCGGCACTGCGCCGGGCGGCGAGACCGTCGATGCCGGGCAGACAAACGAGGAGCTGGGGTGACCACTCGACAGATGGACGTCGATCAGGCGGTGGGCCGACGATTCGGGATGAACGGTGCGCACCACCGCCTGGCGTTGAACCTCTTCATGCTGATCGTGATCGCGCACTGGGCCGAGCACCTGGCCCAGGCCTACCAGATCTGGGCGTTGGGCTGGACCCGCCCCCAGGCTGGTGGAGTGCTCGGCTTGGCGTACCCGTGGCTGGTCAAGTCGGAGTGGATGCACTACGGCTACGCCCTGGTGATGCTCGCCGGCCTCTGGCTGCTGCGGCCCGGCTTCGTCGGGCGTGCCCGCACCTGGTGGACGGTGGCACTGGCCATCCAGTTCTGGCACCACATCGAGCACCTGCTGCTGCTCCTACAGGCCCAGATCGGAGTCAACCTGCCGGGCCAGGCGGTGCCGACGAGTCTGCTGCAACTCGTCCTGCCCCGGGTAGAGCTTCACCTGTTCTACAACACGGTGGTGTTCCTGCCGATGGTCGTGGCGATGTACCTACACCTGCGGCCATCGGCCCGCGAACGTGAGCTGATGTTCTGCAGTTGCCGCCCGTCGGCGCCCCTGGCGTTGCACTCGTGACCACCGGTGCCTCCGGCGGGGCGACCGTCCCGCCGGGCACCGACCCGAACCACCCGCCGACGTCCGGTTGGCTGCCGCGCGTCGCGGCCGGGACCGTCCTCGTCGTGGTGCTGGCGGTGGCCTGGCTGCTGTGGGCGGGCGAGCGGCCAACGGTACGGCTGGAGGCGGTGACGCCTGGCGCGTCGGCGGTCCTGCCGTCCCCGCCGACCGAGATCTCTCTGACCTTCACCGCGTCGCCGAAGCTCGTCGAGCGGCACGTCACCGTCGCCGGTCCCGACGGAGCAGTGGTGGCCTCCGGCGAGCCGCAGCTCGACGGCTTACGGGCCGTGCTGCCGCTCACCGCAACCACAACCGGCGCCTACAGCATCGCCTACCACCTTCGGCTCTCCGACGGTCGGGAGCTGTCCGGGCTGAGCCGGTTCACCGTGGATCCCGCGGCCGCGCAGCAGCCCGGTGCAGCTCCGACCTCCGACACCGACGGTCACGAGCACGCCAGCCCCGAAGGCTGGAACCTGGCGCTGCTCGGTGTGGATGTGGTTCTCATCCTTGCCGTCCTCCTGGTGATGCTGCCCCGACGGAGGGCCGCCCGGCCCTGACCCGCGCCCCGGCACGGAAGCGGGCAGCACCCGCACCCAGCACGTTTCGCCGCCGTCGTCCGAGACACCGGACGACGGCGGCACATCCGCGACCCCAACCAGACCGCACCTCGCGGCAGGGAGGCATCATGTCCACGATTCTCGGCTCACTGCGCCGACTCGCACTGGTACCCGCGTTGACCGAGGTGACCTTCGCCCGCAGGGGCTTCCCGGCCCGGTCAGGAGTTACGACCCGTCGCCTCGAGGCGGTGCCGCAGACGGTGATTTGTGGCCTTGAGTGGGGGCTGGACGCCAAGGACCAGTGGGAGCTGGAGCGCCGTCTCGACCTCGTTGAGGAGGAACTGCGCGGCTTCGCCTACGAAGGCGCCACCATGGCGTGCACGATCCTCGACGTGATGGGTCCCCGCCGGGGCAGCCGCACCCGCGAGTTGCTGGTCGGACCCGGTGAGCGGCACGTGTTCCTGGCCTACATCGGCATCGGGTTTGCCATGGCCCGGCTGCCCCGCATGACGTGGCGCAAGGTGGTGCCGGATCTGACCGGGTCGCCCTACCACCCGACGATGACCTGGTTGGCGGTGGACGGCTACGGCTTCGACCGCGCCTACTTCGAGACCGACAAGTGGGTGCACGGACAGCACCGGCCGGAGTCCTATCCCTGGCAGGGCCACGCCGACTACTTCCCCCGCGCCGTCGACCAGGGCATCGGCCGGGCGCTCTGGTTCGTCCACGGCGCCGACGCGTCGGCCGTCGCTGACGCCGTCGCCCGGATGGCCAGCACCCGGCACGCCGACCTGTGGAGTGGCGTCGGGTTGGCCGCCACCTTCGCAGGCGGGAGCGGACCCGACGAGCTGGCCCGACTGCGCCAGTCAGCCGGGGACTTCGCGCCGGACCTGGCGCAGGGTGCGGCGTTCGCCGCGAAGGCGCGCCAGCACGCCGGGCACATACCCGAACACAGCAGGATCGCGATGGCCGCGCTCGGCGACCGTACCGTCGAGGCCGCCGCAGCCCTGGCGGACGACTCGGCGGTACGGCCCGAATCGGCCGGCGGACTGCCGTCCTACGAGCTCTGGCGGCGAAACGTCCGTGCCCACTTCGCGGCGGCGGACCGAGCATCGGGTCCGCACGCGTGAATAAGACCTTGAGGTCGGGTTCTGCCAACCTGGAAAAGCTACCGAGGTTTGGGGGATCGCGTAATGCAAACTGGGATCGGTCTGCTGCGGCGCCGCATACTGACGCCGAACATCTCGGAGACCAAGATGGACGTGCGCGGCTTCCACGTCAAGAACGAGAGCGGCGCGAACCTGCTGGAAACCGTCGGGTCCTCGTTTCTGGTCGGCTTCGGTCATGCGGCCGAGGCGGCCACGGCGCAGGCCGCAGAACACGGTCTGGAACAGGTGCCGGAGCGGTTCCGGGGATTCGCCTACGAGGGCGCCGCGATGGGCTTCGCCATCCGCGACGCCCTGGGCGTCACCCGGCGTCGCCGGGTCACCGAAATGCTCGCCGGGCGCGGTGACCGGCACGTCTACATGGTGTACGTCGGCGTGGGCTGGGCGATGGCCCGGCTGCCCCGCCTTCGATGGAATCGGCTCACCGCACCGGATCCGCTACTGCGCTGGCTGGTCCTGGACGGCTACGGCTTCCACCAGGCCTACTTCCACACCGCCCGCTACGTCGGCGCTCAGCACCGCGAGGACCACTTCCCCTGGCCGGTCGACGGACCGGTCGAGTACGCCGCCCGGGTCATCGACCAGGGCATCGGCCGGGCGATGTGGTTCGTAGGCGGCACCGACGCGGACCGGGTGACCCGCCTCATCAGCACCTTCGCACCTCAGCGGCACGCCGACCTCTACGCCGGCGCGGGCCTGGCCGCCACCTATGCCGGCGGCGCCGACGAGGCGGAACTGATCCGGTTCCGTCAGCACGCCGGGGAGCACCGGGCCGAGCTGGCGCAGGGCAGCGCCTTCGCGGCCGCCGCGCGGGCTCGCGCCGGGCTGGTGATGCCGCACAACGAACTCGCCACCCAGGTGCTCTGCGGCATGTCCGTGAGTCAGGCGGCGAAGGTCACCGACGTGACTCGCCCCGACAGCCGACACTCCGGCAGCACACCGGCGTACGAGGCGTGGCGGCGAGCCATCGCCGAGGAGCTTCGCGACCGCGGCTGACCGCCACCCCGTCACGTCGGCGCCGTCGGTGGTCCGACCCGACCGTCGTCGCGGCGTATTCCCGTCCTGGCCCGGTTGACGCCGGGAGGACACCACCCGCACCCACCGGGACGTCGCCGGGTCGGGCCTGCACGTACCAAAGGAGAGACTTCGTGACCAGGATCGCTGTCGTGGGGATGGCGTGCCAGTATCCGGACGCCGCATCGCCCAGAGAGCTGTGGGAGAACGCCGTGGCAGGACGCCGGGCGTTCCGCCGACTCCCGAACGAGCGGATGAAGCTGGACGACTACTGGGACCCGGATGGCAAGGACCCCGACCGCTTCTACTCGCGCAACGCGGCGGTGATCGAGGGATACGAGTTCGACCGGCTCTCCTTCAAGGTAGCTGGCAGCACCTACCGATCCACCGACCTGACCCACTGGCTGGCGTTGGACGTCGCCGCACGGGCCCTGGCCGACGCGGGATTCCCGATGGCCGAGGGTCTGCCCCGGGAACGTACCGGAGTGGTGGTGGGCAACACCCTCACCGGCGAGTTCTCCAGGGCCAACCAGCTTCGGCTGCGCTGGCCGTACGTGCGGCGCACCGTCGCGGCCGCACTGCGCGAACAGGGCTGGGACGACGACCGGCTCGGCGGGTTCCTCGCCACGCTGGAGTCCTCCTACAAGAGCCCATTCCCGCAGGTCGATGAGGATACCCTCGCCGGCGGTCTGTCCAACACGATCGCCGGACGCATCTGCAACCACTTCGACCTCAAGGGTGGCGGGTACACCGTGGACGGCGCTTGCTCGTCGTCGTTGTTGTCCGTCGCCACCGCCTGTAAGTCGCTGGTCGACCGCGAGATCGACGTCGCGGTGGCCGGTGGGGTCGACCTTTCGATCGACCCATTCGAGATCATCGGCTTCGCCCGGACCGGCGCCCTGGCCCGGTCAGAGATGCGCCTGTACGACCGTGGCTCGAACGGCTTCTGGCCGGGTGAAGGCTGCGGGATGGTCGTGTTGATGCGGGAGCCGGAGGCCCGCGAGGCCGGACACCGCATCTACGCCTCGCTCGCCGGCTGGGGAATCTCCTCCGACGGTAAGGGCGGCATCACCCGACCTGAGGTCAGCGGATACCAACTTGCGCTGCGCCGGGCGTACGAGCGCGCCGGCTTCGGTATCGAGACTGTCGGGCTGTTCGAGGGGCACGGCACCGGGACCGCCGTCGGCGACGCCACCGAACTCAGGGCGCTGTCCGAGGCGCGCCGGGCGGCCGACCCCACCGCCCCGCCGGCAGCGATCAGCTCGATCAAGGGCATGATCGGTCACACCAAAGCCGCCGCTGGAGTGGCCGGTCTGATGAAGGCCGTACTCGCGGTGCACCACGAGGTGCTGCCACCGACGATCGGTTGTGTCGACCCGCACGAGCTGTTCAGCGCCGACGGGGCGGCACTGCGCCCACTACGCCGGGCCGAGCCGTGGCCCGCCGGGCAGCCGGTACGCGCCGGGGTGACCGCGATGGGCTTCGGTGGCATCAACACCCACATGGTGGTGGTTAACGACACGCCGCAGCGTGCGCCGCGCTGGGATGCCCGTGCCCGCGCCCTCGTGTCGTCCGGGCAGGATGTCGAGCTCCTGCTGCTCGACGGCGCCACCGCCCAGGAGTTGCGCGACGGCGTCGACCGGCTGGTCGACTTCGTGCCGGCGCTGTCCTACGCCCAGCTCGGTGACCTGGCCGCCACGCTGCACCGGGAACTGCGGGACCTGCCCTATCGCGCGGGTGTCGTCGTCCGCTCACCGGAGGACGCCGAGCGGCAGTTGACCCGCGTCCGCGACGCGCTGGATGCCGGCGAGGTGCAGCTGCTCAGCGGTGACGGACGGTGTTTCCTCGGCCACGTCACCGGACCGGGCCGCATCGGCTTCCTCTTCCCCGGCCAGGGTTCCGGTCGGGGGACCTCCGGTGGCGCGCTACGCCGTCGGTTTCCCGAGGTGGAGGAGGTGTACCTCGGCGCGGCGTTGCCCCGCACCGGTGACATGGTTGCGACCGAGGTGGCCCAGCCGCGCATCGTCACCGGCTCACTCGCGGGGCTGCGGGCACTGTCGATGCTCGGCCTGCGGGCGGTGGTCGCGGTCGGACACAGTCTGGGCGAGATCACCGCCCTGCACTGGGCAGGCGGCATGGACCAGGAGTCGTTGCTGCGGATCGCCGCCCTGCGGGGGCGAACGATGGGCCAGCACAGCTCGTCCGGCACGATGGCCAACATCGGTGCGGCACCAGAAACCGTCCGGACGCTCACCGCAGACCTGCCGGTGGTGATCGCCGGCTACAACAGCCCCGCGCACACGGTGGTAGCCGGTGCGGCGGACGCGGTCCGCGAGGCCTGCCAGCGCGCCGCGGACGCCGGACTGAGGGCCACCGAGCTGGCCGTCTCGCACGCCTTCCACTCGCCGTTGGTGGCGCCGGCCGCGGGTGCCTTCCGGGAAGCCATGTCGACCGAGCGTTTCGCCCCGCTCGTCGGACGTGTGTGGTCGACGGTGACCGGTGAAGCGCTGCCGGCCGAGCTGGACGTCGTCGCCCTGCTGCACCGGCAGATCACCGACCCCGTGCTGTTCGCCCCGGCCGTGGCCCTGGCCGCCAAGGAGGTCGACCTCTTCGTCGAAGTCGGCCCTGGTCGGGTCCTCGCCGGACTGGCCGCCGCGTCGACCGACGTGCCCTCGGTGGCGCTCAACACCGACGACGAGTCGCTGACGGGGCTGCTGCGGGTGGTCGCGGCGGCGTACGTGGTAGGTGCCGCCCGGGTTGACCCGACCTTGTTCGACGGCCGGCTGACCCGACCGTTGCGGGTGGGGCAGCCGTTCAGCTTCTTCTCCAGCCCCTGCGAAAGCGCGCCGGCACTGCGCCTGGCCGCGGGGGCGGTGCCATCGCA
Source organism: Micromonospora sp. NPDC003944 (assembly GCF_053605225.1). Taxonomy (NCBI): domain Bacteria; kingdom Bacillati; phylum Actinomycetota; class Actinomycetes; order Micromonosporales; family Micromonosporaceae; genus Micromonospora; species Micromonospora sp. NPDC003944. The sequence continues at coordinate 83,177 of NZ_JBSGIV010000002.1, read as the reverse complement.
GGCTCTTCCCCCGCTGACGCCCATCGAGGCCGCCGCCGGGACGGAGCATGACGGCGCGGCGCAGGAGAGCAGCCTGCAGCTGCTGCGTCGGCTGGCGGCCGAGCGCTCCGAGTTGCCGTTGGACATGGTGCACGCCGACAGTCACCTACTGGACGACCTGCACATGAGCTCGATCACGGTGGGGCAGCTGGTCAACCAGGCAGCCCAGCACTTGCGGATTCCTCCGGCCAATACCCCGACGAACTTCGCCACCGCGTCGGTCGGTCAGCTGGCAGAAGCACTGGAGCAGCTCGTCGGGACCGGTCGGCTGGAGGACGCCAACCAGGTACCCGCCGTCCGAGGGGTCGCCGAGTGGGCCCGGGCGTGGCGGGTGGATCTCGATGAGGTGTCCTGCCCGCCGCGAGTTGAGCCGGAGACGAACGGCAGCTGGCAGGTGTACGCCGACGGGAGTCACCCACTGGCCGCACCGCTGCGCGACGCACTGAGCCAGAGCAACGTCGGGGCCGGCATCCTGGTCTGCCTGCCGGAGCAGTGCCAGGAGGAGCATCTGGCGTCGGCGCTGTCCGCGGCACGGGCCGCGCTGGGCGCACCCGCCGGCACCCGGTTCGTGCTGGTGCAGTCCGGCCGCGGTGCGGCGGCACTGACCAGGACGCTCCGTTTGGAGGCGCCGCACCTGCGCATCACCATCGTGCACGTGCCACCGACCCCTGCGGCGGTGCAGCAGGTGGTCGCCGAGGTGTCGGCCACCGTCGACTTCACCGAGGTGCACTACGACCAGGCTGGGCAGCGCCGGGTCCCTACCCTTCGAGCCATGCCGGTGCGGGCCGCGTCGACCACGACGCCGCTCGGCTCCGGCGATGTGCTGCTCGTGACCGGTGGCGGTAAGGGCATCACCGCCGAGTGCGCACTCACCATGGCGCGCGACAGCGGGGCCGCGCTGGCCGTGCTCGGGCGCGCCGACCCGGCAGGCGACGAGGAACTGGCCGCGAACCTGGCGCGGATGGCCGACGCCGGTGTGCGAGTGCGATATGCGCGAGCCGACGTCACGGACCCGACGCAGGTACGCGCGGCGGTGGACGACGTCCAACGCCACCTCGGGCCGATCACGGCGGTGCTGCACGGCGCTGGGCGCAACGAGCCGGCGGCGTTGGCGAACCTCACCCCGGAGGCGTTTCGCCGTACCCTTGCGCCGAAGATCGACGGGCTGCGGGCGGTGCTCGACGCGGTTGAGCCCGACCGGCTGCGCCTTCTGGTCACCTTCGGCAGCATCATCGGCCGCGCCGGTCTACGCGGCGAGGCGCACTACGCCACCGCCAACGACTGGCTGGCCGAGGAGACCGAGGCGTTCGGCCGCCAGCACACCCAATGCCGGACCCTCTGCCTGGAGTGGTCGGTCTGGTCGGGCGTGGGCATGGGGGAGCGGCTGTCGGTCGTGGAGGCCCTCGCCCGCGAAGGCGTCACGTCGATCACCCCTGACCAGGGTGTGGCGCTGCTGCGTCGCCTGCTGGCCGACGCCGACGCCCCACCGGTGGTGGTGGTTACCGGCCGCACCGAGGGCATCGACACCATCCGGCGAGACGAACCGGAGCTGCCGCTGCTGCGGTTCGTGGAGCGGCCACTGTTGCGTTACCACGGGGTCGAGCTGGTCACCGAGGTCACCCTGGACCCGGTCACCGACCTGTACCTCGCCGACCACCGGCTGGACGGCAACCTGCTCTTCCCCGCGGTGTTTGGGATGGAGGCGATGGCCCAGGTGGCGATGGGGGTCACGGGGCGCGATGAGGCGCCCGTGATCGAGGACGCAGAGTTCCTGCGACCGATCGTGGTCCCGCCCGACGGCAACACCGCCGTCCGCATCGCAGCTCTGGTCGTTGCCGACGACCAGGTCGACGTGGTCATCTCCAGCGCAGAGACGGCGTTCGCCGCTGCACACTTCCGGGCCCGCCTGCGCTACGACACCGCGGGCACACCTGATGGTCCACCCGAGCAGACCGAGGAAGGGCTGCCCGTGGTGCCGGTGGATCCAGCCACTGACCTGTACGCGGGGTTGCTGTTCCAGGGCCGACGCTTCCAGCGGCTACGCCAATACCACCGGATCGCAGCGAGGAATGTCGACGTCGAGGTGGCCGCCGTGCCCACGACGGCCTGGTTCGCCGCCTATCTACCGGACCGGCTGGTGCTCGGCGACCCCGGGGTGCGCGACGCGCTGATGCACGGCAATCAGGTGTGCGTACCCGACGCCACGCTCCTACCGGCCGGCATCGAACGGCTGGACCCGGCTGGGGGGCGGCTCTCCGGCGACCAGCTTCTACGCTTCTGCGCCACCGAACGTTTCCGCGACGGCGACACCTACGTCTACGACATCGCGCTGCGCACAGACCAGGGCGAGATCGTGGAGCGTTGGAAGGGTCTGCGGCTTCGCGCCGTACGCCGCACCGACGGCCGGGGACCATGGGTGGCATCGCTGCTCGGCCCCTACCTCGAGCGGGCTCTGGACGACTTCGGCGACGGAGTGCCGGTGGCGGTGGCGGTCGAACCCGACCACGAGGTGGCCGCCGCTCCGACGGACAACGCGGGAGGGCACGTTCGCCAGCGCCGCGCCCGGACCGCCCTCGCGCTCAGCCGGGCCCTGGGACGGGGCGTCCAGGTCGGCTACCGCCCCGACGGGCGGCCTGAGCTGGTGGGTGAGGCGGAGATCTCGGCCGCACATGGTGTCGGGCTCACCCTCGCGGTCGTGGGTGCGGCCGGGTGCGATCTGGAGGAGGTTGTCGCCCGGGATGGGGCGGTGTGGCAGGACCTGCTGGGTTCGCACACCGAGTTGGCCCGGCTGGTCGCACGTGACGGCAGGGAGTCGTTCGACACTGCCGCCACCCGGGTCTGGACGGCGCTGGAATGCCTGCAGAAGGCGGGCCACACCGTCCGGGCGCCATTGACGGTGCAACCGGCCGAGCGCGCCGGCTGGGCGGTGTTCGCCTCCGGGGAGCTGCGGATCGCGACGCTGGTCACGACCGTACGGGACCGGCCTGAGCCGGTGGTGTTCGCCATCGCGATGAAGGGACGTGGTTAGGCAGATGGACAAGTACTACGAGTACCTGCACGTCGTCAGCTTCGAGGAGACCAACCTCGTGGGCAACGTGTACTACGTCAACTACCTCCGGTGGCAGGGCCGGTGTCGGGAGATGTTCCTGATGGAGCGGGCTCCGGACGTACTGGCCGAAGTACGGCGGGATCTCAAGCTGTTCACACTGCGGGTTGACTGCGAGTTCTTCGCTGAGATCACCGCGTTCGACCGGCTCTCCATCAGGATGCGGCTCGCCGAGTTGGCGCAGACCCAGTTGGAGTTCAGCTTCGACTACGTCCGTCTCGACGGTGACGACGGTGAGACGCTCGTCGCGCGTGGTCGGCAGCGGGTCGCCTGCATGCGCGGGCCGAACACCCGCACCGTCCCGGTGCGGGTGCCGGACGGGCTGGCCCGCGCGCTGCAGCCCTACGCGTCCGCACTCCATGTCTGACGGCGGCACACGGATGGATACGCAGCACACACCGTCGCCGGTGACGATGGACAGCAGGACCCTGCGGCGGGCCTTCGGGACGTTCGCCACAGGTGTCACGGTGCTGACCGTCGGTGGGGTCACCCCGCACGGCATGACCGCCAACTCCTTCACCGCGGTCTCCCTCGATCCGCCGCTGGTGCTGGTTTGCGTCGACCGGGAGGCGGTGATGCACGCCTGCCTCACCCGAGCCGACGACTTCGCCATCTCGGTGCTCGCCGCTGAACAGGAGCAGGTCGCTCGGTACTTCGCCGACCGCAGCCGGCCGATGGGCGGCGCCCAGTTCGACGCGGTCGACTGGGCTCCGGGACGACTCACCGGTGCGCCACTGATCGAGGGGGCCATGGCCCACTTCGAGTGTCGGATCAGCCGTACCTACGACGGCGGCGACCACACCATCTTCCTGGGTCAACTGCTGTCGCTTGACCAACCCTCCGACGGTGAGGCGCTGTTGTTCCTGTCGGGGCGGTTCCGGCGGGCCGAGCGGGAACGGAGTGATGTGTCATGACGACCGTCTCGGAGCCGCGGCGGAACCTGCCGGGGCCCGCGCGAAGCGCCGGCCTGTCGCTGCTGATGGCGATGGGGCGGGACCGACTCGGCATGATGGCCTCGGCGGCGTCGGGCTACGGGGATGCTGTCCGCCTACCGGTCGGGCCGAAGAATCTCTACTTCTTCAACCATCCGGAGCATGCCAAGCACGTGCTGGCCGACAACAATGCCAACTACCGCAAGGGCATTGGCCTGGTGCACGCCAAGCGGGCGCTCGGCGACGGACTGCTGACCAGCGAAGGTGAGCTGTGGCGCAAGCAGCGCAAGGTGATCCAACCAGCCTTCCACAGCCGCCGTCTCGGTCATTACGCCGGCATCGTCAGTGACGAGGCCGCCGGACTGGTCCAGCGGTTGCGCGCCCGGGCCGGCGGCGGACCCGTCGACGTACTGCAGGAGCTGACCGGTCTGACCCTCGGAGTGCTGGGGCGGACCCTGCTCGACGCCGATCTGGCCGGTTTTGCGGGGGTGGACGAGTCGTTCGCCGCCGTGCAGGACCAAGCCATGTTCGAGTTGGTCACCCTGAGTGGGGTGCCTGCGTGGGTTCCGCTGCCGCGGCAGATGCGGTTTCGGAGGGCCCGCCAGCATCTGCAGGGTGTCGTCGACCAGCTGGTCGCGCAGCGTATCGCCACCGCCCAGGGGCGCGATGACGTGCTGTCCCGACTGATCCTCTCCACCGGTGAGGAGACCGATCGCCGGGTGGGGCGGCAACGGCTGCGCGACGAACTGGTTACCCTCCTGCTCGCCGGGCACGAGACCACCGCGAGCACGCTCGGGTGGAGCCTCTATCTGGTGGACCGGCACCCGCAGGTCCAGCGGCGGCTTCGCGACGAGGCCCGGGAGGTGCTAGGCGACCGGCCGCCGATCTTCGAGGACCTGCACCGGCTGCGTTACACCGCCATGGTGATTGAGGAGGCGATCCGCCTCTATCCTCCGGTGTGGATACTGCCTCGCCGGGCCACCGACGACGACGAGATCGGCGGGTACCACGTGCCGGCGGGGGCAGACGTCCTCATTTGCCCGTACACCCTGCACCGGCATCCTCAGTTCTGGGAGGAGCCGGACCGTTTCGACCCTGAACGGTTCGATCCGGAGCGGGCCGGCGGACGGCCCCGCTACGCCTACATTCCGTTCGGCGCGGGCCCTCGGTTCTGTGTCGGCAGCAACCTCGGAATGATGGAGGCGACGATCGTGCTCGCCACCCTGATCCGAGACCTGGACCTGATGACCGTTCCGGGCCGCCGGGTGGTTCCCGAGCCGATGTTGTCCCTGCGGGTGCGCGGTGGGCTGCCGATGACGGTGCACACCGCGAACTGACGTCCCGACCCCGATCATCGCTGTGGAGATGGACCGGCCGACGTCGACGACGACGTCTGGCCGGTCCGATCAGGTAACCGACTTTCGAGGAGGAGAACAATGACCCTGCCCTTTGACAGCACCACGAGGCTCGCACGTCGGGAGCATGCGAAGCCGGTGCCGGCCGGGCGGATCATCGCGGGCAGCGTCGCGGGGGGCTTCCTACTGGCCCTACTCTGGTCCTACGAGTTCGTGGACTCGGTGATCGGCGACACCGTCGCCAACGGCCTGCTCGGGCACGACGCCAAGCAGGACGCTCTGGTTGGCACCGCCGCCGGGCTGGTTTTTGCGTTCGTCTCAGGGCTCGCAGGCACGTTCACCGCGTGCAACATCGCCATGGCCGCCGCGGTGGGCCCGATGAGCCAGCTCGGTACGAGCGGCGTCGGGCGCACCGGGCGGGCACTGCGTGAGTTGCTACGGCCCGTGGCGCTGCTGACGGCGGGCATGGTGGCGGTATCCGCGGTCTACGGTTTCGTCGGGGTGCTGCTCGGTGACCGGCTGCCCCAGCTTTCCACGGCGACCGTGGGGCAGGTGCCGGTACGCCTGGTCCAGGCTTCGGTGGTGTTCGGTCTCATCGGGCTGGCGCTGGTGTACCTGGGCCTGGCGGCGATCGGGGTGCTGCCGGACGTCTTCCGTGACCGTCCCGCCGCTAGGGTGGTGACCTTGGGTGCCCTGGTCGGCGGTTTCCTCATCGGCCGGCCGTTTCCCTTGTTCAACAAGTTGTTCCACTGGGCGGTCGAGACGGGCAACCCGTTGTACGGGGCGATGTCGTTCGTGCTTCAGTCGTTGGGCAACGTCGCGATCATGGTGGCGCTCTTCGTGCTCGTGGTGGTGGTTACCCGGGGCGCTCTTCTGCGCTGGTTGGCGGCCAGTCCACGCCGTGCCGCGATCGTCAGCGGCGCGCTGCTGCTCGGCCTGGGGGCGTTTACGGTCATCTACTGGGACATCCGGGTGCCCGCCATGTTCGGGGTCGGTTGGTTCCCGACGATGCCGTACAACAACTGACGGTGGTGGTCAGGCGGCGGCAGCGTCTTGGTGACGGATGCGCTCCAGCGCGGCCTTGCGACCGTCGAGTAGAGCCAGCAGCACCGGTGGGTCCAGCTTCGAGGCCGGCCTGAGCTGGACGTTCGTGCTCACCGTGGCCCGGCTGTGCACGGTGAGCGGGCCGACGGTGGCGACCGCGAGTCCCTGCTGGTGTACGGCCAATGGCGTGCCGACGACCGAGTGTGCAAGCACGTACCAGGTGCCGTCGGGCACGCCGTCGAATCGGAACGAGCCAGACTGCTCGAGAACGGCGCATCGGACCGGCGGACCCTCCGGTATCCGATGGGGAAACAGTCCTATGAAGACGAGGTCGGCGGCGACGGACGGCGATGCGTGGACCTTTCCGACGACGGTGTTCCGGGCGGCGGTGGGGTTCTGCGCCTCGATGTGTCTGACGAAGCCGCCGAGCCGACGGTAGTTGGTCGGCGACAGCCCGACGCTCCGGGTGAAGCGGGTGCTGAAAGTCCCAACGCTGTTGTATCCCACGCGCAGGCTGATGTCCGCGACGTTAAGCCGCGTCGTGATCAACAGCCGCTTGGCCTCCTGCAGCCGGATCGCGGACAGGAATCGGCCGGGCGAAACCCCGGTGATGCGCTGGAAGATTCGAGTGAAGTGGAACTTACTGAATATCGCCGCCCGAGCCATATCGTCGACTGTTAATTGCTCGGATAAATTCTGGCGCATCGTGTCAATAACGCGTTCGACTGCCTTTTCGGCACTATTCTGCACGAATATCACCCAACTTCGAGTAGTCGGAGGAGATGTACCACGCATGACGTACCCTAGTGCTCTATTTACGCTAGCCCATGTCTGCTCCGTCGGGTGGGTCGATGCCGCCTGATGCTAATCACGGCTCGGTGGACAGTCAATGTGCGGCTAGATGGCAGGTTACCCCGCCGGTGAGCTGCCCAGTTATCGATAATTGCGGAGAAGCGACACTTACTAGTATCCATCTTGAATCCACTCCGGCTCGCCGTCGTGGGGTGTGGTTGGATCGGAGGTCTCTACGATCTCTGGTGTTACTGGGCGCACCCACTGCGCTCCGTAGTTGCTGATCTGGTATGTCCTGCAATGTGGTCAAGCTGGCCGGCATTAATCACGGACAGTGGTGCCTGCGAGAGCATGGTCGAAGATCGATGCCTGTGTCAAAATGAGGCCGTCGTTTGCCAGCCGAGGGGAGTGCAGTGCGCATTTCGGAGCTCAGTCGGCGAAGCGGGGCATCCGTTCCTACGATCAAGTTCTATCTACGTGAGGGCCTACTTCCGCCGGGCACGCCGACGGCCCGCAACCAGGCCGATTACGATGAGCGCCACTTGCGCCGGATTCGTCTGATCCGCACCTTCACCGGCCTCGCAGGGCTGGACCTGTCCTCGGTCCGAGAGCTGCTCGTCGCGGTCGACGACGAGCGGGTTCCCATGGCTGATCTTTACGAGGTGCTCAACCGCATCATCGCCCCCGCCGATCCGCAGCCATCCGCCCCGCCAGGGATCGAGCAGGCCAACGCCCAGGCCGAGGTAGACGGCTTCCTGAAAGGCCTCGGCTGGCAGCACAACCCCGGCTCGACCGGACCGGCAGCCCTCGCACGGGTCCTCGCAGCCCTGCGCGGTCTCGGCTGCGACGCCGACATCGACTTCTTCGCACCGTTCGCCGCCGCCGCGGCACTGCTGGCCAGAGTGGAGCTTGACCTGCTACCGCCCGAGGTGCTGAAGCAGGAGCGCGGCGCCGCGGTGGTCCGCAGCGTGCTGTTCGACGCGGTGTTCGCCGCCCTGCGCCGGATGGCGCACGAGCACCAAGTGCTAACCGGCCTGTCCGACAGCTCCCCGCGCCGCTGATCGGTATCGCGCGGCACGACCACGGCTCCGAGCCGACTCCCGGTCGCCTGTTCAGGTGACGTTCCGCGCCGATCGACACGTCTCACGTCCGGCCTCATCACCCCTGCGCGTATCCGCGTGACGGTGGCGTGGCCGACAACCCTGTCTGCCGCCGGGCGCCCTTGATGTAGCAACTTTCGAGAAGACTTCACCGTCGACCAGCGGTCAGGATATGCGTGTCGGTTGCACCGAATGCACCCGAAGCCAGGTCACCCAGACCCGTGGTCACATCCGGTAACGATCACGGGCGGTGAGACCTGTCGTTCGACGACCGGGCAGTTCCGGACGATAGACGCTCGACGAAGTTGGCCACCGTCGATTCGTCGCCTTCGGATGTCTGGCGCGAACACCCGCTGGCGACGGCGTCAGCGGCCAGTGCGTCAGCCCGCCGCAATCGATCGTCGAACCCTGTCGATCGGAGCTGCCGGCTGACGAAACGACCGCGATCCGACCCGGATGCGGCGCATCTCTTGGGAGGGGACACGTTGTCACCGCAACCCGTCGGTGGGATCCGCCGATTGCTTCCCGCCATCTTCGTGCTGACCATCATCGCCAGCCTCTTCGTCGTTGCCCGGCTGCCATCGGCCTCGGCGTCCGAGCGAACCGCGCTGGCCTCGCGGTTCAGCTTCACCGAACTGCCCATCGCGCTGCCCCCGGGCCTTCCGACGCGCACCCTCCGGGAGGTCAATCCGGCCTACTACAACATCCGATCCTGGATCTCCGCCGTCGGCGCCGCCGTCGCCCTCAACGACCTGGACCAGGACGGGTTGCCCAACGATCTGTGCCTTGTCGACACCCGCAGCGATACCGCCATCGTTACCCCAGCGCCCGGCGAGCCGGCCCGGTACAACCCGTTCGTGCTGAATCCGGCGCCCCTGCCCACCAGCACTTCGATGGCACCGATGGGTTGCGTGCCTGGCGACTTCAACGGTGACAGCCTGACCGACGTGATGATCTACTACTGGGGTCGGACGCCAGTCCTGTTCCTGCACCGCTCGACGGCTGCCGGACCGCTGTCCCCGGCATCGTTCCAGCCGACCGAACTGATCCCGACCCAGGCTGCCGCCGACGGCTCTTACCAGGGCAAGCTCTGGAACACCAACGCGGTCGCCGTGGCCGACTTCGACGGCGACGGGCATCCCGACCTCGGCATCTTCAACTACTTCCCGGACAGTGAGGTCCTCAACCCGCAGGCACAGCCCAACGTCGAGATGAACCACTCACTCTCCCGGGCCGAGAACGCCGGCGGCGCGCACGTCATGCGTTGGACCGCCGCCACCAGTGGCGACTCACCGTCGGTGACCTACACCGAACAGCGCGCCATCAGCCCTCAGTTGGCGACGGGCTGGACGCTGGGAGCGGGCTCGGCCGACCTCGACGGTGACCTGCTGCCCGAGCTGTATCTCGCCAACGACTTCGGCAAGGACCGCTTCTTCCACAACGTCTCCCGACCGGGGCAGATCCGGTTTGAGATCGCCGAGGGCAGCCGGGGTCCGTTGACACCCAAGTCGCTGGTGGTCGGGCACGACTCCTTCAAGGGCATGGCGATCGAGTTCGGTGACCTCGGGGGCACCGGCAGGTTCGACATGTTCGTCAGCAACATCACCACATCCTGGGGGCTGGAGGAGAGCAACTTCGTCTGGCGCAACACCGCCGCCAGCCACGCTGAAGCCCGCAGCCGTCTCGCCGACGGCGACGCGATCTTCGACAACAAGGCGTCCAAACTCAACATGGCCTGGACCGGCTGGGGCTGGGACGCGAAGATGGCCGACTTCGACAACAGCGGCAAGCTCTCCGTAGTGCAAGCCGCAGGATTCATCAAGGGCGACGTGAACCGATGGGCCTGGCTTCAGGAACTCGCCATGTCCAATGACCTGATGCTTCGTGAACCCCACATGTGGCCCAACGCGCACCCGGGAGACGACATCTCCGGATCCGAGCCGTTCGCCTTCTGGGTCAGAGAATCCAACGGCCGGTACGCCAACATCAGTGCCGAACTCGGCATGACCAACGACACCCCGTCCCGGGGAGTGGCAGTCGCTGACACCGACGGCAACGGCGGGCAGGATTTCGCGGTCGCCCGCCAATGGGGGCCACCGGTGTTCTACCGCAACGAGCGAGCCGGCCGCGACAACTTCCTCGGACTGCGTCTGCACCGACCGGCCACCGGAGACAGCGCGGCCGGCGACACTGCCGGGACGCCCGCGTACGGTGCCCAGGTCCGCATCCGCACCGCAGACGGGCGTACCCAGGTAGCCCAGGTCGACGGGGGCAGCGGGCACTCTGGCAAGCGCAGCTTCGAAGTCTTCTTCGGGCTGGGCGACGCTGGTTCCGCACCGGTCACCGCTGAGATCACCTGGCGGGATGTCGACGGCCAGCAACACAGCCAACGTCTCGATCTGAAGGCCGGCTGGCACAGCTTCAACCTCACCACGCAGGCCCAGGAGGTGGACCCGCGATGACCGATGTCCGCAACGCCGCATCCCCCGTTACCGCCCCCGCGGCAACCGGGACTTCCCCGGCGTCCATCACGCAGCGCACCGATTCCGCCCCCACCGGAGACCGTCGCGGTGCGAGTGCAGAGGCCCGACCCGGTCCGCAACGGCTCGACCGCCGCGACCCGCGGTACCTGGCTCTACGCAACTTCGCCATCTCGATGAGCGTTTTCAACATCCTCGGGTACACCGTGCTCGGGTTCGAGCAACCCTGGACCTGGCCGCTGTTCGCCCTGGCGATCGGCTACGCCACGGAGTTCCTCGTGGAGATGGTCACCGCCTGGTCGCAGGGGCGCGCGCCATCCTTCCGTGGCAACGGCGGGTGGGGCGTGTTGGCCTTCCTGCTGCCGACCCACATCACCGCGTTGGCCGCGAACATGCTGCTGTACGCAAACGACAACTTCTGGCCCATCGCCTTCGCCGTCGTGGTGGCCATCGGGCAGAAGGCGATCCTGCAGGCGCCCATCCAGGGCCGGATGCGGCACTTCATGAACCCGTCGAACTTCGGCATCACCGTGACCCTGCTGGCGTTCTCCTGGGTCAACATCGCTCCGCCCTACCAGTTCACCGAGAATGTGCCCGATTACGTCCGACTCCTGGTACCCCTGGTCATCATCACCGCTGGCACGGTGCTGAACGCGATGCTGACGAAGAAGGTCCTGCTCATCGTCGGATGGGTCGGCGGCTTCGTCATCCAGGCGTTGATCCGGCATTGGATCTGGGACGTCTCGCTCTGGGGCGCGTTGGTGCCGATGACCGGGGTGGCGTTCGTTCTCTTCACCAACTACATGATCACCGATCCGGGTACGACGCCGTCGACAGGCCGGAACCAGTTCATGTTCGGTGCCAGCGTGGCCATGGTGTACGGCGTTCTGGTGCTCTTCAACGTGGTGTACACGCTGTTCTTCGCCGTCACCCTGGTCTGCCTCGCCCGAGGCATGATGTGGTGGGCGAAGGACCTGCGGGCGCGGCGGTCCGGTGCGGGCAAGAGGCTGGCACCAGCAACAGCCTGACCACACACCGGGCGGTTCTTGTCGCTCGAGGGAACCAACGGCGCTTCCCGGCGTGGTCGACGGCCCCTGACTCCGGTCAGGGGCCGTCGGTCCGGCCGGTTCGACCCGCACCGAAGGCATGGCCGCCGTGCCGTCCACGCCCAGAATTCGGCCCCACCGACTGACACTCGAGCGCCTCAGATCAGTTGTGTCTCGGACGTTTGTCCATCCGCCGACCGCCACTTTTGCGCACAATAACCCGACAAGCAATCTAGGCGCATGCCTCGCCGTCGACGCAGATCGGTATTGTGGCCACCGCGGACGGATGCCAACAACGAAACTGCGGCAGCGACGAATCCGATCCAGGTCGCTACTGGACAGTGAGGTCGAGCGCAGACCTACTATTCACTCCAACTCCGCGATCCGTTCGTGAAGTCCGCGCCGCCGTCGCGTAGGTCGCCAAACGGAACCGCAAACGGAGTGGCAGTAGCCCGAATCGGCCGCTCGACGCACCGTAATCCATACACACATCCTCGCGTGACGAGCGCAGGGGGAAGGCGGCTACGCAGCGCAACCCACTCGTGATTGGTCAATTCGCCTCACGCCACGACAGGTCTAACGAGCCACCTTCACGGTCCGCGAGACAGAACCTGATCGGCCATATCCGCGTGACTGTTCCCCGTCACGTGATCCCGCTGGAAGCTTGGCGAACTCGCACCAGAGCCGCATCGCGAGCCAGCCGCCATGACGATCATCGGCATCTTCCGCCGACAATTACGCCGTCTCGGCGAAGCGAATCCCGAGGGCGAAGGGCGCGCAGACCATCGGTAGCCGAACCGTCCTCCGGCCGAGCTGGTGGAGAGCGTTGCGTTGGTGCGGTCACCTGACAACGGCGGCTGCGGCGATGTCGTCACCGGTGGAATTCAGTCGGCCAGCGCGGCCGAGACCTCCGCCGGGCGGCTCTGCCACTTGCGAAGCCCGTCAACGACCGAGCCGGCGTGCGACGGTGAACAACCAGCGCCGGACGCCCTCGGGTCGGACGGCATGGAGTCGAAACCCGCCACACCCGGACCATCGTCTCCTGGACAACGTCCTCGGCGGTCTGCGCCCGGCCCGTGGTCAGACCGAGCTGTGCCGCGACCGACCGCACCAACAACATCGCCGCATGGCCGACCAACATCCAGAACGGGCGGGCGAGATCCATCGATCTCGCCCGCCCGCTACTGGTGGGCACTTGAGCACGTCGCGGTGCCCGTACCGGCTACCGCACCCTCAACTTCTGGTAGTTGGCCGCGTCGGGCCGGTAGGTCGGATTGCCGGAGTAGGCAACGTGGACCTGGTAGACCCCGGGCCGCAGGTCGACGGTCTGCAGTTCGACGACGGCCTTACCGTCGGACAGTGGCACCACCTGCACGGTGCCGCCGAAGGTGACGGTGACCTCGCCGGTCGGGGTCGGAGCGTGGTGCTTCGGCCCGCCCGCCGGCCCGACGGTCACGTTCAATCTGAACGTGCCCCCACGGACGACCGACGCCGGCGTCGCCTTCGCCTTGACCTTGACGGCGGTCGGGCCGGAGGGTACCTCGAACGACGTCGTACCCCGCGACGGCTTCAGGTAGTCGAAGCCGAGGTACTCGGCCTTGACCGTGCGGGCACCGGCGGGCAGACCCGTCGGCAGCGTGACCGTGGCCATGCCGTCGCTGAGGTGGGCGACCTTCGACCAGGAGCCGATGCTGAACCGCACCTGGCCGCCGGTCTCGAACCCGTCGGCTGCCGTGACCGTCGCGGTGGCCGTGGTCGTCTGGGCCCCTCCCGCGTACGGCTCGACAGCCACCTCGGTCGTGGTCGTGACGTCGCTGTTCGGAATCCCGCGGATGTCGTTCCACTCGCGGACGGTCAACGGGATCACGGTGCCGTGACGCGGGCGGACGACACCCGCGTTGGTCATCGTGATCGCCTTGGCGTTCCAGGTCGGGGCCTCGATGTTCTCGTGGCACGCGGCCTGGTAGCCGCCGCCGTTCGTGTACCGGTCACCCCAGAGGTAGAACTGGCCGGGGCAGGAGGTGTCCCCGGGGTTGGCCTTGAAGATGACCGGTCCCTCGTACCCCTGGTTGGCGACCCACGTGGTGCGCCCCAGAGCCGGCGCGACCATCGTCCAGTTGTTGATGTTGCTGTCCAGGAAGTCGGTGTGCTTCTCGGAGAAGATGTCCGAGCCCTGGTTGCCGGCCTCGTTCTTGGTCACCCGGTAGTACTGGTCGCCGACCTGGATCGCGGTCGTGTCGATCCGCGACAGCGGGGCCGGGTTCTGCCAGACCTGCGGGGCGGAGAACGTCCGGAAGTCCCTCGTCGTGGCGTACCACATCTGCGCGTTGCCCTGACCGGTGCGGTTCACCGGGTCGCTCCACAGCGACTGCGCCCAGAACACGACGTAGGCACCGATCTCCTCGACCCAGAGCGACTCGGGTGCGAAGGCGTTTCCCGCGTTGTCGGGCGCGACCTTCACGTGCCGTTGGGGGGTCCAGTGCACAAGGTCGTGCGACTCGAACACCTCGATGTACTGGGTGTCGTTGATGGCGTATCCGCCCTGGTCGTACCAGTTCAGGTCGGTGGCGATCATGTAGAACGTGTCGCCGTCGGGTGAGCGGACGATGTGCGGGTCCCGAAGGCCCTGGTCGCCCAGTTGGGAGATGAGTGACGGCCGGCCCCCGGTCAGGCCGGTCCAGTCCAGGGCGGTGTTCCCGTTGGACGTGGCGAACATGATCTGTTCGCCGTCGGCGATTCCCTCGCCCTTGAAGTACCCCATGAAGTACCGCTCGTACTCCTCGGACCGCGGCATCGCGGTGATGGTCACCGGGAACGACCTCGTCCGCGAGGCCGCGCCCTTGGTGATGGTCGCCGTCAGGGTGGCGGCGACATCGTCGTGGCCGAAGACCGGGCGGGTCACCTCGCCCGTCGGGCTGACGAGGTCGGTGGTCGACCTCCACGTGATCGTGGAGCCGAACGCGCCCTTGGCGGCGAGGTCGAGGTTTCCGCGTACGTCGTCGGTGGCCTGCAGGGTCAGGTCGGAGGTGTCGCGGTCGACCGCCCGGGCATCGTCGAACTCGGCCTTCACCACGACGGGGATCTCCCGTGTGGTGACCTCCTGGGCGCCTTTACGGACAGTCGCCGTGAGCGTGGCTGTCGCGTCGGGCTGCCCCTGCGCAGGCCGTTTGATCTTGCCGGTCACCGCGACCTTGCGGGCGCTGGCGACGGCCGGCGGGGTGTAGACCTCGACAACCGACGGGTCCGAACTCGTCCAGCTGATCGCCGAGCCCGCCACGGCGCCGGCCTTGGGCAGGACGACATCGCGTACGACGGCGCTGGTCAGGCCGAGGTCGATGGCCGCGGCGTCGGCGCGGACGCCGTCGGAGACGGTCCGTTCGGCCAGGGCGAGTGTCTCGTCGGAGCTGACTGCCCGGTCGTACACCCGGAAGTCCCGGATCGTTCCCCGGAACGAGTAGTGGCCCGACGTCTGCGAGCGACCGAGGAAGTTGCAGTTGGTCCCCGCCGCGTTCACCGACGGCGGCGTGGTCAGGTTCGTCGACGTCGCGTGCAGCACGCCGTCGAGGTAGACCGTGCCGGTCCAGCTCGTTCCGTTCGAGTTGAATGACTGGGTGTAGGTGACATGCGTCCACGCTCCCTCGAGCATGCGGACCCGGTTCTGTTGGATGTTCGTCGGACCCACCGCGACGCGGAACCGCTGCGTGTTCGACGCGAAGATCGATCCCTCGGCGCCGGTGTCGACGTCGCACGAGCCGGACTTGCGGCCGAAACTCCACATCTGGTGCTCGCCGACGTTCGCCGGGTCGACCCGCACGTCATAGTCGACGGTGAGGTTGGACATGCCGGCGGTGATGTCGTTCGGCAGCGCCACGTAGGCACCGTCGAGGGCGCTCTCGTACGAGCCGGGGTTGAACCTGACCCCTTCGCCGGTCAAGGTCGCCTTCCCGGGATTCACGAGCGTGGCGTTCGCCGCCGCGCCCGCGCTACCCGAGTTGACAAGCGTCGTCCCGCTGGTCTCGTCGAGGGCGAAGTGGTGCACCAGCCCCGCGTCCAACTGCTCCCCGGCAGCGTGCGAGGGCGTTGCCGTGAACGAGACCGAGAGCAGCGCACCCAGTGCCAGGACCGCGACACCTCTACCCTTCCGACTCGACCTGAGACGTGGCCTTCGCTGTCGCAGTCTCAATTGATCCTCCTTGGCCGGCGGTGGGCTCGCTCCAAAGTAAACGGCTTGTTAACGCTAACTACGCGGTGCTGTCAGGTCAACGCAGCGCGTTGCGTGTGGGTCCGGCCTCCGCCAGCAGGGTCACGCGGAGTTGCGCCACTTGCGGCCGTTGCGGCCGATGAGCCGATGGGCGTCGGTCGGGCCCCAGGAGGCGGCCTCGTAGGTGGGGATCGGCGAGTTGTCCTTCTCCCAGTTGTCGATGATCGGGTCGACGATCCGCCAGCACTGCTGCACCTCGTCGCTACGGATGAACAGCGACGCGTCACCGATCAGCGCGTCCAGGAGCAGACGCTCGTACGCCTCCGGGGACTCCTCGACGAACGTCTGGTCGTAGGAGAACTCCATGGTGGCGGTGCGGACCCGGAAGGAGTGGCCCGGCACTTTGGCGCCGAAGCGCAGCGAGATCCCCTCGTTCGGCTGGATCCGCAGGATCAGCGCGTCGGCATCGAGGCCGGTGAGCTGGTCGGTCGGGATCGGCAGGTGCGGCGGCCTTTGGAACTGCAGGGCCACCTCGGTGAGCCGGGCCGGTAGGCGCTTGCCGGTACGTACGTAGAACGGCACCCCCGCCCACCGCCAGTTGTCCACGTTGAGCCGCATCGCGGCGTAGGTCTCGGTCCGCGACAGGGGGTCGACGCCGGCCTCCTCGCGGTAGCCGGCCATCAGCTCCTCGCGGGTGCCGCCCCGCGTGTACTGTCCCCGGACCGCAGCCTCGGCGATGTCCCGGTCGGTGGGGAGCCGGATCGCCTGCAGCAGCTTGACCTTCTCGTTGCGCAGGCCCTCAGCCTCGAACGAGGCCGGTGGCTCCATCAGTGCCAGCGCGAGGACCTGGAGCACGTGGTTCTGCACGATGTCCCGCATCGCGCCGGCGTCCTCGTAGAAGCCGCCGCGGCTGCCGACCCCGAGGGTCTCGGCGACGGTGATCTGCACGTGGTCGACCCAGGAGCGATCCCAGATGGGTTGGAAGATCGAATTCGCGAAGCGCAGCGCCAGCACGTTCTGGACGGTGTCCTTGCCCAGATAGTGATCGATACGAAAGACCTGGTGCTCGTCGAACGCGCTGTGCACGACGCCGTCGAGCTCGCGGGCCGTGACCAGGTCGCGTCCGTACGGCTTCTCGATGACCAGACGGGAGAAGGAGCCCTCACGGGGCTGGTTGAGCCCGACACCGGCCAGCCCGTTGATCACCGGCTCGAAGGCTCCGGCCGGGGTGGACAGGTAGAAGAGCCGGTTGCCGGACGTGCCGCGCTGCGCGTCCAGCTCGTCGAGGGTCCCCACGAGCCGCTTGTAGGTCTCCGGGTCGTCGTAGCCGCCGGCCACGTACCGCACGCCGCCCTGGAGTTGGCGCTTGCTGGCGAGGGTGCGCTCGCCGAGGGCGCTCTCGGCGAACTGCTCGTCGGTCATCGGCGTACGCGCGACACCGACCAGCGCGAACTGGTCCGGAAGGCGCTCGTGCCGAGCCAGGCTCTCGATCGCGGGCAGCAGCTTACGCCGGGTCAGGTCACCGGAGGCACCGAAGATGACCAGCGTGGCCGGCGGGGCACTCCGCTCCTGGATGAGCTGAGATGCGTGGTCCATGGTTTGCGTTCCTCCGGGCACAAGGGGCGTGGGTCGATGGGCGTGCTGTCATGCCGGCAATCGTGCGGCTGTGGCGGTCGTGTCCGGGCTATCCGGCGTTTCCACTCCTCCCACGCTGTCCCGGCGTACTGCCGCTGCACCCCGATGGTGTGCACACCCTTTCTAGGTCACGGTGTCATCAAGGATCAACACCCTGTCCCGGTCGCCCAACGCGTGGACGACGCACGCCCGCGCATCCTCGCGCACCGCGTCGACGTCCCGGACCGCCTGAGCTGGGAGAGCCGAGTCAATGGCAGCGTCGAGAAGGCGCGCCGGCAGCGCTGCACGCGCGATCCGCAGCAGCGCGACACCGCGCCGTCGGCCCCGCACCGATCCCTCTGCCCCCCCAACACTAGGCAGTGCTGGCATAGTCTCTGCGTGAGCGATTACGTGATCCGCCCGATCCGCGCCCGTGAGTGGCGTGAGATTCGGGCACTGCGTCTGAAGGCGTTGAAGGACGAGGACGCCCCGTTAGCCTTCGTCGAGTCCTACGAGGAGGGCGCCGCCCAGCCTGACGAGTTCTGGCAAGCGCGCGCCGAGGGTTCGTCCGACGATGCGGGACCCCAGGCGGGGGCACGCCAGTTCGTCGCGATCGCCGGTGACGGCACCTGGGTGGGAACGTCTGTCGCGCTTGTCGAGACGGCGGGCGAGCAGGACTTCGAGGGCAAGACGATCGAGCGGCCCGGCGGACATGTGGTAGGCGTCTTCCTGCAGCCGGAGCACCGCGGCAAGGGCGTGATCGGGAGCCTGCTCGACGCAACCCTGGATTGGATGCGTCAGCGGAGCCTCACGAGGGTGCGCCTCTACGTGCAGGCGGACAACATCCGTGCCCGACGCGCGTACGAGAAGGCGGGGTTCACGGCTACCGGGATGAGCTTCCACGGATCTCTCGGCCCGGAGATCGAGATGGCGCGAATCCTCTGACCCGGGCAGCCCGACCGGATCGGCAAGCCTAGCTACCGCACCGCGGACCTCGTCGAGGACCGGGCACTGGCCCTGGCGTACGCCGTTCCGCTGTCCGGCGTCGGCTACCTCGTCATGATCGCCACTGCCGTCGGACACAAGTAGCGGCTCCCGAGGGCTGGTCGTGGAGATCAAGGCCGCGTCATCCACAGCATCCCCGCCGTTCACCTGCGCCGGTCAGAGGTGGTGGAGGCCTTCGCTCAGCTCGTGGGTGACCTGCCACTGCGCGTCGTCTTCGGTGGGTGCGGGGAAGCCGCCGTGTTGGAAGGCCCAGTTCAGGTACGACACCAGAGGCATGCCAGCCTCGCCGACGAAGTGCGCGTCGGCCGCGGCGTCGGGGAGGACGACGCCGTAGGCGCCCCCGCCGCTGACGTTGTCCTTGTGGCACCGGTCGGGCGCGACGGGCAGGAGGAACGGTGCGTCCTGGTCTTCCTGCCACGCCGCGATCTCGTCGGCAAAGTAGGTACGGATGTCGCTGGTCGGGTAGCGGGAGCCCGCGAACTCCAGCACGAGCGGGTCGGCCGCCGCCGAGCTGGACCACTGTGGGTGTGTGCCGACAAGCCACACGTCTCCGACGATCCGGATCCACGACGACACCACCATCGGGACCGGGCCGAGACGCTGCTCCAGCCAGTGCAGGTGCTCGTCCGCCTCGGCCCCGGGTGGAGTGTGCGGCTCGGTGGGTGTCTGGTCGTTGTCGTTGCGGTGGAACCGGTAGCCCTGCGCGCGCAGCCGCTCGACGAGGGTCTCGATGTTGCTGCGGGCCCGCCGGGCCATCTCGTCGCACACCGCCTGCGCCTGCAAGGCGAAGGCAGGCTCGCGGACGCGGCTGCCGAGCTGCCGCATCTCATGCCACACCCAGTCCTGTCCGCCGGCGATATAGCGGTCCACCCAGCCCAGTTGCTCGTGCACGTGATCAGTCATCAGGTGGGGCGGGTGACGATTGTCAGCGTCTTGCGGACGAAGTCCAGTGCTTCGTCGCGCAGCGCCGGGGTTTCGGCCGAGACGATGAGGTAGCCAGCTCGCTGGGCGCTCCAGGTGGTCGCCGGCACGACGTCACCGGGGTTCTTCCACCAGCCGCACCTGACAAAGGCCGGGTGTGCCTCGATCTCGTCCATGCCCCGCATCTCGACCAGGATGCCCGGCGGCGCGACGGGGAGATAGCTCGCTGCGTACGCGACGGGGCCCGGCGGTGGTTCGGGCAGCGGCATCGCCGTGGCGAGCCGGACGACCATCTCGAACCAGTCCAGTCCGTAGGTGAGGCCGAGCAGGTCCATGAGGTAGTCGCCGGGGGTGCGGACGGCGACCTCCATCAGGGTCGGCCCGTCGGCGGCGAGCCGGAACTCGAGGTGCACGATGCCGGTGCGCATGCCGAGGGCGGCCATCACCGCGGCGCAGAACTCCGTCACCTCGGCGGCGGTCTCCTGGTCGAGCTGGATGCCGGTGCGGTGCGCTATCTCGACGAAGTGGGGCGGCTCGGCGGTCTCCTTGGCGGTGAGGTTGGCCAACCACACCTCCCCGTCGCTGATCAGCGCCTCCCAGCTGAATTCCGGGCCGTCCACCGCCGTCTCCACCAGGAGCGGGCCCTCGTGGTTACGGCGTGCCACCACGTCCTGGAAGGCGAGGTGGTCGGCGACCAGTTCCACCCCCTCGCTGCCCGCCGCCGACAGTGGCTTCACGACAACCGGCAGGTGGGCTGTCACCCAGTCGCGGGCCGACTCCAGGTCGTCGGTCATCAGGTACTCGGGTTGGCGGATGCCCGCCGCGGCGAACAGGCCCCGCTGCAGGGCCTTGTTGCGGGAGACGGTCGCGGCGTGCAGGGAGGGGCCGGGAACGCCGAGCCGGTCCTGCAGCAGGGCCGCGCCGAGCACGTTGTTCTCGGTGAACGCCACCACTCCCGCCGGTCTGCGGTCTGCGGCAGCGGCCCAGGTGCCGGCGGCCCACTGCTCGTCGTGGTTGCCGGCTGCCACCCGGATGTGGTCCACCAGTTCGGCCGTGTCGGCGGCTCGAGACGCGCCCTCGACGGCCGTTACCCGCAGCCCCAGCCGTCGCGCGGCGGTGAGGTAGGGCCTGCCCATGAAACCGACCCCGACCAGCAGCAGCTCAGACATGGCTGACCGCCGTGTCGGCGGCGGTGACCTTGACCGAGGCGAACACGTCGCGCAGGAACTGTTCGAGCACAGCCGTGGGTGCCGGGCCGACGATACCGGCGATGGGCACGTCGTACTCGGCGTAGCTCAGCACCTGACTGACCGGCTCGTCCTTCGTGCGCTGCACCCACCGCCAGGCCAGCGGGCTGCGCCGGAAATCGTCGGCCCCGTCGACCGTGCAGAACGTCGCGCCGAGGGTGTGACCGGGGAAGATGAACCACCCGTACCGGGCGTCCGGGCCGGCGTCGCGCGCTTCGGGGGCGGACGCGCCGGGCGTCGAGAGAGCCCGTAGTTGCACCGACGGCATGTGGACGCCGGTAGCCAGCTCGAATGTGTCGGCCACGCCGGCTCCGCCGAACCTGCTGGCCACCTCCAGGAAGACCAGGCCGTCGGGTGTTTCGATGCCTTCGAGGTGGAACAGGCTGGTGGTGATGCCGACGGCCCGCAGGCAGGCGGCGGTCCACTCCACGACGGTAGGTGGGGTGTCGGTCTGCACCGAGCCGAGCGGGCTGCCTTCGGCGAACCCGAGGCAGGTGCCGACGTACCGGCTGGCTTGGAGCGTGACCGGCGTGCCGTCGACGGCCAGACCGTCGACGTGGATGATCGGGCCGTCGACGAACTCCTCGATCTCGAAGCCGCTCGGGTCGGCGTCGGCGGGCAGGCCGTCCCGGCGTACCGCTTCGAGGGCTGCGTCGGCGGTGTCGAAGACGCGTACGCCCTGGCTGGAGGCGCCGTCGAGCGGTTTGAGTACCGTTCTGCCCGCCCACGCGACGGGAGCCCCGGCGAGGGCGGCGGGCAGCGGGAGGTAGCGCGGCACGCGCAGGCCCGCCCGGGAGGCGGCGGCCTTCATCATGACCTTGTCGCGGACGGGGAGCACGTCGGCCTCGCGTGGACCGGGCACGTCGAGCGCCTCCCGGATGCGGGCCGCGGCGATCAGGTCGAACTCGGACTGGGCGATGACCAGGTCGGGTCGCGGCTGGCCGGCGAGCGCCGCCACCACCTCGGTCTCCGTGGCGTCGGTCCCGGGCCGTTCGATGCGGGTGCCGGGCAGTCGTGCGGGAAGTGTGGCCATGCGCTCGGCCGTACCGATGAACGTCACCTCGTGGGCGTCGAAGTCGAGGCCGTTCGCGTAGCGAATGATGTCATCGGTGATTCGGTGCAGGATCAGGATGCGCATGGGGATACCTCAGTTGAAGGACCAGTGGGAGCAACAGAACGGCGATGAGGGCGGAGCCGAGAACCGCGCCGAGCAGGACGGCCTGCGGGCCGTGGGCGGTGGCGAAGACGGCGACGACGAAGCCCGAGACGGGCAGGGAGACCTGGTTCAACAGGACGATGAGACCGATCGTCTTGCCGAGGTGTTCGCGGGGGATGCGGCGGATTCGTTCGGCGCGGATGAAGACGTTCAGGATGCCGACCGTGCCGATCAGCAATGTGTAACCGATGGCGAACTGGGTGAACGAGTTCGCTTGGCTGATCGTGAGCCCGCCCAGGCAGATGATCACGAACGTGCCCAGGATGGCGACCAGCGAGCTGATTCGCCGGGACAGTCGCGGGATGATGAAGAAGATCAGTAGGGAGAGCACGCCCTCGGCGAAGGACAGCACCCCGAAGTAGCGGTCGGGTTTGCCGAACGTGCCGGTGGTGATGGCCGCGCTGGTCGCCATGCCGATGCCGACCATGAGGTTCACCATCATCGTGAGCCCGACCAGGCCCACGATCGCGGGGAGCTTGAACAGCGTGTGCGCGCCCTCGACCACCGAGGCCAGCACACCTCGTACCGTCGTGGGCTCGGGGTTGGTGACCGCTGTGCTCAGGCTGCCGCGCAGGGTCAACACGTTGATCGCGGTGAGCGCGAACAGCACCCCGGTCACCAGCAGGAGATCGGTCGTGCCGAGCAGTGTGGCCAGCAGGACCGCGATGGCCGGCCCGAGCACCGTGCTCGCCTGTTCGGTGCCCTGGATGACGGACTGGGCCCGCACCATGTGCTCGGGGGGCACGAACCGGGGGAGGGTGGTCTCCATCGCGATGTACGCCTGGGCGCTGGCCAGGGACATGGACGCGGCGAGAACGCTCAGCGTCACCACCGTCGCGTCCGGCCAGGCCAGGACGGCGGCGAAGGCGGCTGCGGCGAGGAACGCCCGGACACCGTCGGCGATCAGGTAGAGCCGGTAGCCGTCGACCCGGTCGGCGAGCACCCCGGCAACGGGGACGAAGATGACCCGGGGGAGCCACTCGACCAGGAAGACGAGCCCGCTCGCGGCGACACTGCCGGTGGTCTTGAAGACCAGCAGCGGAATGGCGAACAACAGGAACTGGTCGGCCAACGCCGCGACACCACGGCCGCCGACGAACCGCACGATCTGGTGCGGCCGGATGTCGGTTGTCGGGGATTCCCTGGCGGGGGCACGCAGTGGTCCGTTCACGCAGAGAGCCCCCGTCCGTCCATCGAGGAGGGTAACAGCGGCTGATCAGCAGCGACAACCCCGTCAACCCGGTACGCGGTGAGCAGACCGTGGCCGGTGGCCTGGTTCGGGCTGGCTCCGCCGCACTCGTCGCCGGTGATGGATCGGCCCGTGGTGACCGGCCGGCAGTCGGCCGCGAGCGACTCCACTGTGCTGTCGCGGCCCTGCTGGAGCGCCAACGCCACCACGCCCGCGGCGTACGCCGTCGCACCCGACGTCCCGCTCGACACGAGCCAGCCGTCCTCCGCGCCCGTGCCGTCGTACGCGCTGTTGCGGCGGTCGAAGAGGCAACCGGGCTGGGTGGGGAACAGGATGTAGTTGCCGTTGGGCAGCATGCCGCACGGGCCGGACACGTCCGGCACGGCCCTCCCGGGGAAGACCGCCGAGCGGTAGCTGGAGGCGAGGTCCGCGGCCCGCAAGGCTCCGTCGGGGCCGATGTGCACCCCGCCGACGGTGATGGCGCCCGGGGTGGCGACGGACTGGAACATCGCCGTCGGCCGGTCGGTCGAGCCGTTGCCCGCGGCGAACAGCACGGTGCAGCCGCGCCGGATCGCGTTGGCGACCTCGAGATGCAGGTGGGGTTCCGAGCGCAGCGTGCCCCAGCTGCAGGAGATGACGTCGGGTTGCAGCTGCACCGCGCGCTGGAACGCGGCCACCGGGAACGAGAAGCCCTCGCTGGCCATCTTGACCATGGTGAGGGACACGCCGGGCGCGACCGCCAGCAGCAACGCGGACATCGCGGTGCCGTGACCGCGTTCGTCGACAGCGGGATCGAGCTGCGGCAGCGCGGCGACGACCGAGGTCCGGTAACCGTGCTGCCGGTGGTGCGGATGGTCGTAGAGGCCGGTGTCGACCATGACGACCCGCACGCCGTCCCCGCGTACGCCGGCGGCGTGCAGCCCCTCGGCTCCGGCCACCCGGACCGCGTCGGCGGGGAGGCTGAGGTGGTGCCCGGTTCCCCGTACCACCGGCGGCGATGCGGTCGCGGTCAGCTCGAACCCCGACCGCGGCACGGAGACCGCACTGATGAGGTCGGTGCACACCCGGGAGTGCAGTGGGCCCTCCGCCACGAGTTCGTAGCGGGGGGAGTCGCGGATGTACTTGTTGCGCACCACGGCGACGGCGCTGCCGAAGACGTCCCTGAGCAGGCTCTGCTCACCGCTGACCGTCAGGCCCACGTCGGTCCGCGCCTCGATCGCGAGGCCCTCCCGGAGCAGCGCCCCGGCGACCCGGTCGACGGTGACCGGCGCGGGGAGGAAGTCCTCGACAGGGTGGCGCAGCAGCGCGGCGGGGTCGTCGGCGAGGCTACGCCCGGACGCCGCCCGCGGGACCACCGTCAGCACACCCCGCCGGGTGAACGCGGCGATCTCGTCATCGATCATCGGAGGCCACCATCTCGCGCAGGCGCCCCCGGTCGAGTTTGCCGGTCGGCGTCAGGCCGACGGTTCCCTCGTCGAGCATGACGACCTCGGACGGCACCATGTACGGCGGCAACACCCGCGCCAGCTCGACCCGCAGCTCCGTCCCGGCTCCGGGCCGGTCGGCGCCGAGGACGAAGAGGGTGATCGCCCGGCCGGCGACCCGGTGCTCGGTCACCACCGCGCAACAGTCGAGCACCCAGTCCACGGCGAGCGCGGCGGCTTCGACCTCGGAGGTGTGCACGAGGTTCCCGGCGATCTTCACGGCGTCGTCGCGGCGACCGACGAAGACGAGCTGACCCGCGCTGGTACGCCGGACGAAGTCGCCCGACCGGTAGTACCGGGTCTCCGGCGAGCCGCGCGTGACAAGAACCTGCTCGGTCCTCGCCACCTCCCCGCAGTAGCCCAGCATGACCTGCGGGCCGCCGATGAGTAGCTCACCGGTATCGCCGTCGGGCACCGGTCGCAGGTCGTCGTCGACGATCAGGACGTCGACGGCGGGCAGCGGGGTCCCGATCGGCAGGTACTCGTCGTCGTGGCTGGCGATGTCGTCGGTCACGTAGAGGGTGGCGCTGTGCGTGGTCTCGGTCGGACCGTAGCCGTGCACGTAGGTCAGACCCGGGAGCTTCTTGTCCATCGCCCGCAGCAGCGAGGTCGGGCAGGACTCACCGCCGAACCACAGCCGCCGAAGGGAACCCAGGTCGCGGCGGTCGATGTCGCTGAACCGCCCGAGGAGCATCCGGAGGACCGAGGGCACCAGCAGCACGTCGGTGATGCGCCACCGCTCGCACGCCTGGGTGACCTGGCCGGCCATCGACAGCCGGGGCAGCAGGTGCACGCTGCCGCCGACCAGGAAGGTGGAGTACAGGTCGACCACCGACGCGTCGAAGAACAGCGGCGCCACGTTCAGGTACCGCATGCGCTCTGGAAAACCGACCACCTCCTGCACGCCGGCGAGCAGCGCGCACACACTGCGGTGGCTGATCATGACACCCTTCGGGCCGCCGGTCGATCCCGACGTGAAGATGACGTACGCCTGGTCATCCGGCGCCCTGCCCTCGTACGAGCAGGGCCGGTAGTCGGCTTCGGCCCGTACGTCCCAGGAGTCACCGGCGACCACCAGGGTGCCGGCCGCCGCCTCGGCGAGCAGCCCGAGGTGCTGAGGGTGCGCCACCGTCACCGTCGGGCGACACCTGGCGAACAGCAGGGCGGTCCGGGCCGGCGGCAACGACTCGTCGACGGGGACGTACCGCGCGCCGAGCCGAAGCGCCGCCACCATGCAGACCACCGAGTCGATGGACTTGTCCATGACCATCGCGACGGTGTCGTGTCTGCCGACCAGGGGGGCCAGCAGGTCGGTCAGTGCCTGGGTACGCCGGGCCAGTGTGCGATAGGAGACCTGGACGCCGGTGGCCAGGTCGACCACCGCCACGGCGTCGTCGTCGTGGCGGCGGTCGAGGACCTCGTCGACGAAGCGCAGCGGGCCACCTGTCACCTGCTGACCGTCTCGAGTTGCCGGCACACCGCCTCCAGCAGTTCCGGGAAGGTGTCCATCTTCTGGTCGTAGGACCCGAAGTGGCCCATCCCCTCCATCAGTGTCAGCTGGCTGCCGGTCAGCCGGTGCAGCTCCCGGGCCACCTCGACGGGGACCCACGGGTCGTCCGTCGAGTGGAACTGGACGATGAAGCGTTGGTTCCGCTTGATCGCCTCCCAGTCCCACGGCTCGTCGAAGAACCCGCTGCGTCGTTCGAGTTCGAAACCGCAGTCGGTGTGGTGCCCGGCCACCACGAAGGTGCCCAGCAGCGGCGCCGACTCGGCGTACCGCAGTGCGGTCAGGGCTCCTGAGGAGTGCCCGACGATGACCGTCTGGTCGTCGGGTCGGATGACCTCGGTCAGGTAGGGCAGCCAGTACCGCATCCGACCCTTGATCGGGTCGGGGAACGTCTGGGCCACCACGTTGTGGCCACGAGCCGTGAGTTCCCGTTTGAGGTACGGGAACCAGATGCCGTCGATGGTTGCTCCGGCGTTGCCGTGCACCAGGACGACCCGCACGGCATCAGACATAGGAGTCGTCGTTGAGCTGGTCCTCGAGCATCGTCGCGAGCGAGCCGAGGGTGGCGAAGTGTTCCACCGTCAGCAGTTCCGGTTCGAGTTCGATGTCGTAGAACGACTCGAAGGCCAGCGTCAGCTCGATCATCTGGGTGGAGTTCAGGGAGAGCCCCCCGTTGAACAGGGGAGTGGTCGAGGTCAGCTCGACGTCGTGGTGGGGGAAGACCTCGGCGGCGATCTTCCGCAGGTCGTCCTCGATGTCCGCGCGGGTCTTCTGGTCGGCGGCGGTCACGCGTCAGCCCGCCTTGGGTGCGGTGCTGGAGTCGGCCGGCCGGGTCGCCAGCTTGGACTGCAGGAAGACCGGAGTCCGGGGGATGTTCATCTCGTCCTGGTGGAACGGGTTGCGCTTGTTCTTCAGGGAGAGGTACATGGTGCGACGGGCCCGCGCCTTCTCCTCGTCGGAGTAGAACAGGAAGGCGATGTTGCCGGCGTTCTCCCGGCCTACCTCGGTGAGCGTGATCGCCTCGTCGGTCTCGACGGCGTACCCGCCGGCGACCATCCAGTCGATCTCCCGGCGGTACTTCTCCAGGTTTGCGACGTCGGCCTTGCGGACGGTGCCGAAGACCGGGAAGAACACCATGACGCGGTTCTCGACCTCGTCCTCACTGCAGATCCGGCCCTGCTCGATGGGGATGATGCCGTCCTCGACATCCTTGATCCAGCGGTCCACGTTCGTGTGGTTGCGGTAGCTGCGCTCACCCATGTAGTTCTCGGCGGCCGGACCGATGCCCAGGGTGTAACTCGCCCGGTAGCCGTTGCCCCCGCAGGCGTGGTCGAGCCCGATGGGGCCGGTCTCGTCGAGGTGGGTGAAGAAGTTGATCAAGAGCTGCTTGTCGTACCCGTAGTCGGCCAGGCTGTCCTTGATCTGGCGGTACTGGACCCGCTCGATGCTGCCGGAGGGCAGCACGTCGCTCACCTTGCCGGCCCGGATCTGCTTGTCCAGCCGGGTGCCCTCCCACTGGTTGAACCGGTAGGTCTGAACGAAGCTGGGGCGCAGCTCGGCGCAGATGCCGTGGATGTCGGAGGCGAGGATCTCGTCGGTCTGGCCCGCGAGGTTGTACATGAGGTCCAGGGCGAAGGTCCTGATCCCGGCTTTGCGGATGTTCTCCGCCGTTTGGTAGACCTGCTCGACGGTGGCCTTGATGGTCAGCTTGCGCCGGATCTCCTCGTTGAGCGTCTGCACGCCGAACGAGATGCGGGTGATGCCCAGAGACTTGAGCATCTCGATGTAGCCGTCCGTGGACAGGCCGAGCGGGCTGCCCTCCAGCGAGATCCCGTCGACCTCGCTCAGGTCGAACTCGCGGTGCACCGCCTGGATGATCGTCGCCATCGACTCCTGGTCGAGTGCCGACGGCGTACCCCCGCCGAACTGCACGTACTTGATCTTCGTGCCCTGGAAGTACGCCGAGCGCGCGTTGCGCTCGATCTCCTTCACCATGGCCTTGACGAACCGCACCCGCTGCTCGCCCTGGTACTTCGCCGAGGACTCCTTGAAGCAGGCGCAGAAGTTGCAGAACGCCTCGCAGAAGGGAATGTGGAAGTACAGCAGGATGTCCGTCTGCTGGGGGTGCGTCTGACGGTCGAGGAAGGAGAAGTACTCCGCCTTCTCCTGCTCGGTGCGCAGCGCGTCCTGGAAGCCGCAGATCTTCGGGTAGAACCAGGTGACGTTGGTGCGCTTCTCCGGGCTCTCGAAGTCGTCCTTGAGGTAGAAGTTCGAGTCGAGACCGAGCATGAACGAGTTCTCGATGGTGGTCATGTCTGTCGATCCCATCCCTTATGAGGCGGACTTCTTGCTGACGGAATTGGCGTCGCTCTGGTAGATGACCGGGTACTGCTGGCTCATCTCACCGTTGACCTGGATCCACTCGAACTTGTCCTCGGGCAGTTCGACATCGGCCCAGATCGCCTCCGGGGGGCATTCGGCAACGCAGGCGTTGCAGTCGATGCACTCCTCCGGGTTGATGTAGAGCATCTCCGGGCCTTCGTGGAAGCAGTTGACCGGGCAGACGTCCACGCAGTCGGTGTACTTGCAGCCGATGCAGGCATCGGTGACGACGTAGGCCATGGCTGGATCTCCTGGTGGGTTGCGCTGCGGTTGTCAGGCGTGGACGGTCGAGACTTCGGTGAGCCGTCGCATCCACCCGAACCTGTCGATCGCGTCACCGCGGTGGACGCCCTCGAGCACCTCGCGCAGGTGCGACGCCACGGCGACGCTGCCGGCCAGCCGGTACTCCTCCCCCTGGTAGCCGACGCCGTTGATGGACACCACGCCCTCCACCGTCCCGGTGCCGAAGCACTCGGTGATCCGGCCGTCGCTGATGCCCCGCAGCACCTCCGCCAGCGGAACCGGCCGTTCGACGACGGTGGTCCCCGCGTCACGCGCCAGCTTGATGATCGAGTCGCGGGTTATCCCCGGCCGGATGGTGCCGTCCAGGGACGGCGTGGTCAGGACGCCGTCGATGACGAAGAACGCGTTCATCGCGCCGACCTGCTGGACCCTGCGCTCCGGGTCACCGCCGACCCACAGCACGTGGTGGTAGTCGTAGTTGGCGGCGATCTCCCGTGGGACCAGCCCCGGCCCGTAGTTCCCGATGGCGTTGATGTCGCCCGTGCCGCCCGGCCACGCCCGGACGTAGTCGTTCACCACCATCGCCCGTACCGGCAGCTCCGTCGGAGCCGGCCGGGTCAGCGGGCTCGCCACGATCGTGAACAGGCACTCCTCGGCCGGGGCGACCTCGAGCGTCGGACCGTTGCCGGCCAGGACGCACCGCAGCAGCAGCGCCGACCCGGGCTGCGCCGGGACCCACGCCTCGTCCAGCTCCACGAGCCGGCGGATCGCGAGCCAGACGCGGTCGAAGTCGAGTTGCGGGAGGGCCATCCGCCGGGCCCCGTTGTTGAGTCGTTTGACGTGGCTGTCCGGGCGGTACACCGCCACGGACCCGTCGGTCATCCGGTAGGCGGCGAGGTCGTCGAACACCCCCTGCCCATGGTTCAGGGCCGACGATGTCGGTCGGACCGGTGGCAGGGCGTCGCGGTCGGCGATGGTCATGCCCTGCCAGGACCGCCGCTTGGTCCACCGCATCGAGTACGCGTGATCGGTGAGGGTGCCGCCCGGGCGCGTCGGCGCGTCGGCCTCCGGCTTCAAGCGAGGTGCGGTCGTCGCCTCGACGACCAGATCGTTGTCCTTGCTCACGATCGATTGCCTTCCTTGTCGGAGATGTCGACCCGCACGTCGCGGAGTACCGCGCCGACCAGGGCCTCGACCCGGTCGGGTTCGCCTCGGAAATAGACCTGGGCGACCCGGTTGTGGAAGATGTCGTCGGGGTCGAGCGCGGCACCGGGTTCGGCCTCGAAGACGATCCGTTCGAATTCGTCGGCCTCGAGGAACGGCTCGAGGCCGGACACGCTGCCGGCGAAGGCGCCCGGCCGATCGGTGGTGACGAAGGCCAGCCCGGCGCTCACCGACGACACCGGCTGGTGCACGTAGCTGCCGCCGCGAGCCGCCTCGGCCGTCGCCAGGTAGAGGTCCACTCCGGGCCCCGCCATGATCAGTTCGGGGATGCAGTCGCCAGCCAGGCGGGCGCCCACCTCGATCAGCGCCGGGTGGCCGTCCGCGGCGATGCGGGTCTCGATGTGGAACGGCCCGACGGTGATGTCGAAGGCGGCGACCACCTGCGCGGCGAACTCGTGCAACAGCCGCCCGTGCGGTGAGCCGTGCGGCGGTGTGGCGACGTGGCCCATCTCGAAGAACTGCGGCGGTGCGCTGACGAGTTTCGTGGTGATGCTGACCAGGTGCAGTCCGGCCGTGTCCACCCAGCCCTCCAGGGAGAACTCGGGACCGTCGACGTACTCCTCGACCAGGGCGACCCGCCGGGGATCGTGGTGGAACTTGACCTCACCGTAGCTGTGGATCTCCGCGCAGGCGCGCTGGTACTCGTCGGTGTCCCGGACGAGGCGCACCCCCAGGCTCCCGCCCCAGTCGACGGGCTTGACGACCGCGGGGAACGCGAACGGACACTCACCCACGTCATCGGCCCGGATCGTCATCGACGCCGGAACGGCGATGCCGTGCTTGAGGCAGCGCTCCCGCATGACGTCCTTCTGCCGGACGGCCTCCGCGGTGTCCGGGCTCAGCGCCACAAGCCCGAGGGCGTGGGCCAGTTCGGCCGCTGCGCCGACGGCGTACTCGAAGCCCGCGATGACGCCGGTCGGCGTCACCCCTGAGCGGTCGACGAGGTCCAGCAGAGCGGGCACGCCGTGGTCGGGGTGCCAGTCGACGACGCGTGCACCGGCGTGGACCTCGGCCGGCAGCAGGTCGGGAAACTGCGTCGGGATCAGGCAGGGGACACCTGTCGCCACCAGCCGGCTCGCCAGCTGGACCCCGGCCGACAGGGGCTGGACGATTATCAACACGCGGAGCCGGCCTTCCCCACGTGCAGGGTGAACACCATCGGCACCGGACCGAAGTTCTCGAGCGTCCGCAGCCCTTCGGCCCGCGCGGCCCGGTCGGTGGTCACGCAGGCGTCGTAGTCCCCGGCGGCGCAGACGGCGGCGGCCACGGAATTGCTGCTCGCGTACGAGATCGTGCCGCGATTAGTGACCAGGCAACTCGGGGCGGGATGGGTGACGATGGTGGTGACGGACTCCCGGTCCGGACGCGCGGCGAGCACCATGTCGTAGGTGTCCAGGATGAAACTGTCGGCCATGGTGAGCCGATGCAGGTTGCCGAAGACCAGGTCGTGCAGGCGCGGGTAGACCGCGCAGGCGAGGATCGCCTCGGTGCCGTCGAACGCCATGACGTCGAGCCCATCCTCGACCTCGGCGTGCAGGACCACCCGCCCCGGGCGCTGCCGGTCGGCGAACCAGCGGTGAGCGGCCTTCTCCAGGTTGGTGCCGGTCGGCCCGAGGGTGTGGATGGTGGTGACGTGCGGCAGTGTGGTCGAGCCGATACCCGGTGCGGAACGGCCGTTGGCGTCAGGCATCCGCCATCTCCCTTACTGTCGGTCGGTCGAGCTGGAAACGGATGCAAGGTCTTTGCGTACGCTCCGCAGCCATCCGTGGGTGTCCGGACGGGTGCCGTGCTGGATCTCCATGAGCGTGTGCCGCACCCGGGCGGTCAGCACGCCTTCCTGTCCGTCGCCGATGGTCGCGTCGACGTCGTCGTCGGCGACCCGGCCGACCGGCACGACCACGGCGGCGGTCCCGCACGCGAACATCTCGACGAGCCGTCCGGACCGGGCGCCGGTCATGATGGCGTCGATCGGGGTCGGCTCCTCCGTGACCGGAATGCCGAGGTCACCGGCCAGGGCGAGGACGCAGTCGCGGGTGACGCCCCGCATGATCGTGCCCTGGCACGGCGGGGTGGTGAGCCGTACCCCGTGACGTTCGCCCTCGTCGCGCCAGACGAAGAAGACGTTCATGCCGCTGAGTTCCTCGACCCAGCGGGACTCGAGGCCGTCGAGCCACAGCACCTCGTCGTAGCCACGGGCGTTGGCCTGCTTGCGGGTCAGCAGGCTGGCGGCGTAGTTGCCGGAACACTTCGCCTCGCCCATGCCGCCGCGCACCGCGCGGACGGCCTCTCCCGAGGTCAGCACGGAGATGGGCGTGAAGGCCCGCCCGAAACACGGGTCGGCCGGATAGGCCAGGAAGGTGCACCGGTAGCGCCGGGAGTCGCGCAGCCCGAGCTCCGACTCGGTTGCGATCATCAACGGGCGCAGGTAGAGGCCCTGGCCTGGCTCCCCGGGAAGCCAGCCGTCGTCGGCCGCGACGAGGTGCGCGCAGGCGTCCAGGAACAGGGAGGTCGGCATCTCGGCCATCGCCAGCCGCCGGGCCGATCGGGCCAACCTACCGGCATGGTCCGCGGGACGGAACAGCGCGGCCGAGCCGTCGGGCTGGCGGAACGCCTTCAGCCCCTCGAAGACGCTCTGTCCATAGTGCAGCACGAGGCTGCCGGGATCCATGGTCATCGGCGCGTACGGCTCAAGGGAGAAACCGGACCAGCCGTGCTCGGCCGACCAGTCGACGACTGCCGTGGTGTCGGTGTGGAAACGGCAGAACCCCGGATCGCGAAGGGCGGCGTCACGGTCGGCGATGGTGAGGGTCCCGTCAGACATGGACCTCACTGCCCCAGAGGTCCAGAGGTGCCCGGGGGCCGCCGTACCTGTCCGCCTTGCTCTCGGGCTCCCGCAGCAATCTCTCGTACAGGAAGGTGGTGACCGTCTCGCGGTAGGTCTCGTCGTCGGTGATCGCCTCGAACTCCTCGATCGTCCGGACGAGGTCCTTGGCCGACGCGACGATCTCGGCCTTGCCGGCCAGCCGGCGTCGGCCGTCGTCGCCGATGGTGAACAGGCCGTGCTCGGCGAGCCAGGTGCCGAGGGCGAAGCCGGTGCCGGAGTCGAAGTTGCGCAACGGGCGCGGTTCGGCCGGGTAGCGAAAGAGCCGTTCCAGGATGATGTACTCGAAGATGATGTCGCCGTACGGCACCGACTCCTCATAGCAGGCTATCGCCGATTTCAGGTCGACCTTCAACTCTTCGGCGAGACCGGGGCGCCACTTCGTCTTCAAGGCCAGGTGCTGATCCAGCGGCCGCGGCCCGGTGTGGTGGAAGTAGTCGTGCAGGTAGCCCCAGACGCAGCGAGCCTGATAGACGCTCTCCGGGTCGACGTCTGCGGACGAGAGGACTTTGGTGCCGGCGAACGGGGAACCGACACCACAGAGCCTATCCACGATTTCCAGAGTGCGGGCGTAGATCGTCGTGTGCCGGTTGAAGAAGAACCAGGCGAACGTCTGATTTATTGTCGGCGTCACTGTCGGAATGTTTTCCGGAAAGAAGACGACGCAGTTTCCGTCGCGTAGTCCAGGAGACGCGGAGAGGAGGCGCGTCGATTGGAACACCGCTTTGTCGTGCGGATAGTCGACCTGTAGCTCGGCGGTGCAGGCCGGATCTTGGCGAACGACGGTGAAGGCCTCGAGGAAGGCGCCGCGGGAGCCGTCGCCGTTCGGGAGGGTGACCGGGCCGACGAAGGCGGCGACCTCTCCGTCCGCTGGCGCGGGGACGGTGTCACGGGTCGCGTCGAAGGCCGGCTTCTCCAGGAAGCCGGCGTCTGACCAGGCGCGCAGGTCGTGGACGGTCGCCTCGATCTGGCTCGCCGGCATCAGTGCGTCGAGCTGCTCGACGTCCTGGCAGAGCCGATCGAGCTGCGCGGTTGCCTGGTCGCCGTCGCCGCGGACCTGGGCCGCGCGGATCAGGCCGGCGGCCGGCACAATACGACGCTCGAATTCCAGGACCTGAGAGAGCGTACGTGGCTCCACATTATCCTCTCGGCAGCATCGACGCCGTTCGGCATCCCACCCGTGATGCACCTCGAAGTATGCACGAAAGCAGCCCATCCCCCGAGGAACCCCTTGATCGGAATACTGCGGCGCTGCCCTGGCTCCGTCAAACAGCTCTCGGTATCTGGGATATTGACGTGAATGCCTAGCAGGGATTCGTGGCCCTGACTACCTCTCGCTTTGCCCCATTGCGCCGCGATTATCTGTTCCCGGTCCGCTCCGGACCCCCGCGCTAATCCGCCAAAATCCATCAATGTGACATCCATCGTCAAACGAAGGATATGGGTCCTATGTCCTACTTGGAGTAATGGTGAGGAACGGCTCAGGGCGCTTGGCCGACGCCCGCGACGAAGGCATAGGCCAACTGTCGGCTGTGCGTCAGAGTGACAAGCCAGGAGTGGACACCTGCCGCTTCGGCGAGCGCCGCCGCGCGCCCGGCGAGGGCCAGTGCCGGCTGCCCCGAGTGGTGGCGGAGCACCTCGATCTCCCGAAGGGCCACCCCGGTCAAGCCGGTGCCGAGGGCCTTCACCACCGCCTCCTTGGCGGCGAAGCGGACGGCGAAACGTTCCGCCGGGTCGCGCCGCAGCAGGCAGTAGGCCCGCTCGTCAGCGGTGAAGTACCGGTCCGCGAACCGGGGCTGCCGGGCCAACAGCCCCCGGATGTCGTCGATGTCGACGAGATCGGCGCCCGCACACACGACCACCCGGCCCACCACCTGACCGGCGACGCCGTCCGCGGCCGCGCTGATCCGCTCGTCACCCCGGCTCACGGCCGTACCGCCCCTCCGCGTCGCTGCCCGCTGTCTACGATCGGCGACAATACGGTCGGTATTCTGCACCTGTCATCAGACAAACCTCCCCCTGCGTGTTCGCTGTTGGTGACCTGAGCGCCAGGGCTGCGGCCATTGAGAGGACCCGGCGATGAGCCTGTCGTTCCCGTTGCACCAGAATCCGAGCCCGGCGAGCGCGCAGCGGCGAGCCGAGATCATGGCGAATCCGGGGTTCGGCACGTACTTCACCGACCACATGGCACGGGCGGTGTGGAAGCCGGAAGGCGGCTGGCAGGATTCGGAGATCATCCCGTTCGGCCCGATCCTCATGCACCCGGCGGCGGCGGTGCTGCACTACGCCCAGGAGATCTTCGAGGGGATGAAGGCGTACCGGCACCGAGACGGCTCGATCTGGTCGTTCCGGCCGCAAGCCAACGGCGAACGCTTCGCCCGGTCCGCCCGGCGGCTGGCCCTGCCCGAACTGCCGGTACCGGACTTCATGGCCTCCGTCGAGGGGCTGGTCCGGGCCGATCAGGTGTGGGTGCCGGACGAGGACGAGTACAGCGTGTACCTGCGGCCGTTCATGTTCGCGTCCGAGCCGTTCCTGGGAGTCCGCCCGGCGAAGGAGATCACCTACATGGTGATCGCCTGCCCGGTCGGCGCGTACTTCTCCGGTGGCGTCAGGCCGGTCTCCATCTGGCTCTCCTCCACGTACACCCGGGCGGCCCGGGGCGGCACGGGCGAGGCGAAGTGCGGCGGCAACTACGCCTCCAGCCTGGCGCCGATGGTCGAGGCTGCCCAGCACGGCTGTGAGCAGGTCTGTTTCCTGGACGCCGCCGAGGGCCGCTACGTGGAGGAACTCGGCGGCATGAACCTCTACTTCATCGCGGCGGACGGCAGGATCATCACCCCGGAACTCGGCACGATCCTCGAGGGCGTCACCCGGGGGTCGATCCTCATCCTCGCCAAGGACCTGGGCCTGGAGGTCGAGGAGCGTCCGGTGGAGATCCGGGAGTGGCAGGAGGGCGTGGCGTCCGGCGCGATCACCGAAGTCTTCGCCTGCGGCACCGGCGCTGTGGTCACGCCCGTCGGGCGACTGGTTTGGGAGGGTGGCGAGGTGACAGCCCCGCAGGCCGGCGCCGAGGACTCGGTGACCATGCGGCTGCGCCGTCACCTGCTCGACATCCAGTACGGCCGGGTCGCCGACCCGCACGGCTGGATGACCCGCCTGGTCTGACCAGGGTCGCCCGGGACCGACCGTTCGGCCGGCGGAAACCGCGCGGCGGCGTCACGCGGTGCGATAGTGGCCGGTCAGCCGACCGAGCTTCATCGCCAGGTGCAGGCACAGTCGCTCGTTGCCGTCCTTGAGGTCGGTCCCGGCGAGCTGCTCCACCCGTTGCAGCCGGTAGTAGAGGGTGGTCCGGTGCAGCCGGAGCTTCTCGGCTGTCGCGTGCGCGTTGCCCGCCAGGTCCAGGTAGGCCTCCAGGGTCTCCAGCAGCACCTGGTGGGCATCGTCGCGCAGCAACCGCTCCAACCCGGGGTGGACGCCCCCGACATCGAGGTGCTGACTGTCCAGCTGGGACAGCACCCGGTAGATGCCCAGACCGGCCCAGGAGACCACCCGGCCCAGCGCGGGCAGTTGGGTGCCGACCCGGGCGGCGTGTGCGGCCTCCTGGTAGGACTCGACCGCGCTGGACAGCCCGGCGCGGGGCTGGCCGATCCCGGTGACGGTCCGGTCCACCGAGGCCAGGCCCCGGGTCGCGGTGCCCAACGCCTCGTCCAGGTGCCCGGCGGAGGCCTCCGGCGAGGGCCGGCCGGCGACCCGGTTGCCGCACACCAGCAGCACCCCGTGGTCGTGCCAGACCAGATGCAGCGTCTCCCGTACCCCGATCCACCGGCGGGTGGTGACCAGGGCCTGTTCCAGGGCGATCCGGGCCACCTCGTCGGGCTGCCGCCCGCCGGCCGGGACGAGTTGGGCGACGAGCGCGATGGTCGACCCGTCCGCGGCCACCACGCCCTCCTCCAGCAGTGCCCGCGCCGCGTGCTCGCGCGCCTGCGGGCTCTCCACCAGGAGAGCGCGGGTGGCCTCGGTCTCCCGCTGCGAGGCCAGCTCACCGAGCAGGTTCTCCCGGTACAGCGCCAACGACAGGTCGGTGAAGGGGCCGGTCGCGGTGGCGATGTCGGCGTCGGTCATCGAACCGTCCGCGTCGATGAACCAGACGAACCCGAGCAGCAGGTCGTCGTGCCGGATCGGCACGCAGACCCTCGCCAGCAGGTCCAGCTCGGCGCACGCGGGAGTGCGGATCGGCGCCTGTGCCGTGAGCACACCCTTGCCCCGGAACCAGGCGATCACCTCCGGCGTCGTCTGCCGCCGCAGGATCGACGTCCGGCGAACGTCGTCCATCGGGCCGTCGTGCTCGCTGTAGGCGACCACCCGCTGTCGCCGGTCCTCGATGAGTGCGGGTCGCCCCACCCGGGCGGCGACGGCGTCGACGATTCGCTGGAGCTCACCGTGCATCTAT
Source organism: Micromonospora sp. NPDC003944 (assembly GCF_053605225.1). Classification (NCBI taxonomy): domain Bacteria; kingdom Bacillati; phylum Actinomycetota; class Actinomycetes; order Micromonosporales; family Micromonosporaceae; genus Micromonospora; species Micromonospora sp. NPDC003944. The sequence goes on along the minus strand of NZ_JBSGIV010000002.1, from coordinate 45,719 downwards.
CTCCCAAGGTTGCGCTGCGTGACAGGGATCGCGCGACCGCCAGTCCTTACCCTCCGGTGCGGACCGGGCATCGCGCAAGGTCCACTGTCGAAGTCGCGACAAAAAGACGGCCGGTATCGCGACGGTTCCGGCACCTGTCCGAAGACCGGAGGTGCCGGCGGTTCCTAGGGTTCCGGTACGGACCGCACCAGCACGTGCGGATGGCATGGCAGGCGGTGCCGGTGCGGAGAGGGGACCTCGGAGTGGGAACGGGTAGGCCCTGGCGGGGCGTGCTGGTCGCGATCACCACGCCGTTCCGCGCCGACCTGTCGGTCGACTACGACCAGCTCCAGGAGCACGTCCGCTGGCTCGCCGCCCAGGGGTGCCACGGGATCGCGCCGTGCGCGTCGATGGGGGAGTACAAGGCACTCTCCGACGACGAGCGGGCCGCCGTGGTGCGGGCGACGGTGCAGGCCGCGCCGTCCGGCTGCGCGGTGCTGCCCGGCGTCGGCGGCTACGGCAGCAGGCAGGCCCGCCACTGGGCGGAGCAGGCCGCCGAGGCCGGCGCCCACGGCGTGCTCGCGCGGCCACCTGACGGGCCCGCCGCCCGCCCCGCCGACGTGGTCGCCCACTACCGGGAGGTCGCGGCGGTCGGCCTGCCGGTGGTCGCTCACAACGAGCCGTACGACACCCGACTGGACCTCACACCGGACCTGCTGGCGAGGATCGCCGAGATCGACGGGATCGCCGCGGTCAAGGAGGTCACCGGCGACGTCCGCAGGCTGCACCGCCTGCGGGACCTCTGCCCACACGTCGACGTGCTGGTCGGCGCCGACGACGTGGCGCTGGAACTGGTGCTCTGTGGCGCGGCGGGATGGGTCGCCAGCCTGCCCAACGCGCTGCCCCGCCAGGCGGTGCGCCTCTACGACCTGTGCGTCGCCCGTGACCTGAGCCGGGCGCTGCCGCTCTACGCGGAGCTGCACCCGATCCTCGGCTGGGCCTCCCGACCCGAGTCGGTGCAGGCCGTCAAACTCGCCATGGAGTGCGCCGGGCTGTTCGGTGGTCGGTGCCGTCCTCCGCGCGGGCCCCTGCCCGCGCCGACCGTCGACCGGGTGCGTCGGGACGTGCTGCGGGCGCTCACGGCCGCCGCCGAACCGGCGTCCGGGGGCCGCCCCGGCTGATCCACCGATGGGTTCCGGTCCTTCAGGTGTCGGAAGTCGCCGGCCCACCTGCCGACATCTGCACGGTGACCCACACCGGCCCGCCCTCCTAGATTCGCTGCGCGGCCTGCTGACAGGCGTCCCGCCAAACCCCCAACCGGAGCGCCGGCGCCGCGTTTCCTCCGACGAGAGGTGATTTCGTGCACCGTACCCCCCATCGAACCCGGCTGCGGCGGGCTGTGCTGGCCGCCGCCGTGGCGACCACACTCGTGGCGACCGGGGCGGCGCAGGCCGCCGCGGCCCCGGCCAATCCGGCCGGCGGCACCGCGCCCTTCCAGGTCCTCGACCCGCAGGCCTGGCAGAACCCGGACACGATGACCTGGAACGACTACAAGGCCGTGCCCGGCAAGAACTGGGCCGACCCGAGCGTCTCCGGCTCGGTCCGCAACTTCAAGATCGCCCTGGTGGCGCTCGACTATCCCGACGAGACGTTCGCGGTCTCCCAGCGGGCCCGCTCGACGGTCTTCGGCAACCCCCAGTCCGTCGCGACCAACATCCCCCGCGCCGACGTGCCGAAGTTCTACCAGGACTTCCTGAACACCCCGAACACCCTCAACAAGGGCCACACCCTGCACGAGTACTGGATGCAGGACTCCAACGGCCGCTACGGCGTCGACCTCGCCGGGTTCGGGCCGTACCAGATGCCGGCCAAGTCCTACCAGTACGGGCTGGACAACGGGTTCAACCCGGGCGCCTGCCCGAGCGGGGACACCTGCGGCAAGAACATCCGCACCGACGGCCTGGGCGCCTGGCGGGCCGCCGTCGGCGAGGAGGTCGCCAACCAGTACGAGCTGGTGTTCATCCTCAGCGCCGGCCAGGACGAGTCGTCGACCTGGCAGGAGTTCGGGCAGATGATCTTCCAGAACAAGGAGGACGTGCCGGACGCCTGGGGCCCGCCGGACCCCACCATGCCGAACTGGGCGAAGACCCGCTACGTGGACTGGACCTCGTGGAAGGCTGCGGCGACCCTGTGGCCCAACGCCGGCGGCGGTTCCTCGACGCAGGGTGAGAGCTCCGGCATGGGCGTCTACGCCCACGAGCTGACCCACCTGCTGGGCATCGGCGACAACTACAACAACCCGTACGGCGAGCCGCTGCGCCGGGCGTACACCGGGATCTGGAGCATGATGTCGCGCGGGTCGTTCAACGGCCCGGGCGGCCCGCACACCCGCTGGCAGATCCCGCCCACCAACGGCGGCTCGATGGGCTCACTGCACACCGTGCGGGACAAACTCAAGATCGGCCTGCTCGGTGAGGAGCACGTGCTGCGGCTGTCGCGGGAGGCGCTTGCCTCTTCTGGCCTGGTGGTAGCGCAGGTCACGGCGCGGGCGGTCGACGCCGGCCCGAAGGGCCTGACCGGCGTGAACATCGCGCTGAACAAGGACCTCTCGCCGGCGTGCGGGGTCAGCACCGACCCGCTGTGCGACGGCGGCAGTTTCAACAACTACACGGTCGAGGTCGTCGACCGGATGGGTGCGGACTCCTTCACCCCGGACAGCGGCGTGCTGCTGAGCAAGACGAAGAACGCCGACAGTGCGCCGTTCCAGTGGGTGGTGGACGCGAACCCGCAGGACATCGACATGATCGACTTCTATCGGCCGGACGGCACTCCGCAGAAGATCACCATGGGTGACTACCGGCAGCTCTCCGACGCGCTGTTCCACGCCGGCGCGGACACCGGCAGCGAGTACGAGTACGTCGACGAGGCCAACCGGCTGCACTTCTACGTCATCGACCTCAAGCGGGACGCGGCCGGCTCGCTCTCGTACACGGTGGCGGTGCGCTCGCTGGACGGCACCGGCGGGCCGAGCGCCCACGGCGTGACGCTGGGCAAGGGCGAGGTGACCGGCGGGGGTAAGCCCACCAACCGTGGGGTGACCTGCTCGTTCGAGCTGACCAACACCGGCTCCTACTCGGCCGGCGGACAGCAGCACCCGGAGAACGTCACCGCGTACCTGAAGTCGGACGTCTACCGCCTGTCGGCGGAGGTGGCCGGCAAGGGCTGGCGGACCTGGCTGCCCAACCAGATCGCCACCGCGCAGTTCGGCAAGGCCACCACGGTCACGGTGTCGGTGGGTGCCACCGCCGCCGCCGCGAACACCGGCTTCGTGAAGCTCACCGCGACCTCGGAGAGCGACCCGACGAAGACGGAGACCAAGCAGTGCCGGGTCGAGAAGTCCTGACCGACGCCCGAGGCTGAACCCGCTCCTGCCTGGTCCGTGGCGCAGTCCGCCACGGACCAGGCAGGCGGGCGAGAGGAGGATGACGTGCGGCGAAGCACCATCACGCTGCTGGCCCTGCTGCTGGTCGGGGCGACCGGCTGCGGCACCGCCGGCGCCGTCCAGGAGGCGGTCTCCCCGACGACCGTCCGGGTCCTGGTCCGCGACATCAACATCCGGGCCGCCGGCGTGGACTGCGCCGGCACCGGTCCGTACCAGCACTTCCACAACCGGGCACCCTTTCGCGTGCTCGACGCGGACGGGGCGGCGTTGGCCAGCGGGCAACTGCCGGCGGGCACCGCCGTGGCCGCCTTCGCCGAGGACCTGGGCGTCGAGCGCCTGCCCACCTACTGCGAGTTCAACGTCCCGGTGCGCGTGCCGCAGCGGGCCTCCTACCGGCTGGAGGTGGACGGCCGACAAACGCTCGACCTGACCCCGGACAGCAGCGAGGGCCCGGCCCTGGTGGCGGTGGTGCCATCATGAGAAGGGCACTCCTGCCGCTGCTGTTGGCGGCGGCCCTGCTGGGCGGATGCCGCACGCCCGAGCCCGCGCCCGCGCCGGCCCCCGCCGGAGGGGCGGCGACGTTGCCCGGGCCCGTCCCCGCCGACCTGGCGTTGCGCCCGCCGCCCGGCACCGCCCCGGCCGCCCCGGCGTTCACCGGCGCGCTCACCGACGGCACACCGTTCGCCGCCGCCGAGCTGTGGGCACAGCGCCCCGTCGTGCTCACCTTCTTCAGCTCCTGGTGCACCACCTGCGCCAACCAGCAGGCCGCGCTCAGTGAGCTGGCCCGCAGCTACCGCGACCGGGTGGTCTTCGTCGGCGTGGCCGGCGCGGACCAGGCCGACGAGGTCCAGGACTACCTCCGCACCCACCGGGTGGAGTATCCGGTCGTCCTGGACGACCAGCAGACGGTCTGGCGGTCGTACGCCGTGCGGGAGCCGCCGGCCGTCGTGCTGGTGGCCAAGGGCGGCGCCCTGCTCCGGGGCTGGCCGGGTGGCCTGGACGCCCCGACGCTCGACAAGCGGCTGCGGGAGCTGGTGCTGGCCGAACAGCCGTAGTCCCGCGGCCCCGCCACCTCGGCCCCGTCGAACCACACCCGGCGAAGTTCCTACACGTGCAGGTGGTGGCACCGAGCACCGGCTCGTAGCGTACGCAGCCTCGGACACATCAAGGAGAATGTATGGCTACAGTGGGAACGCGCTGGCGCAGAGGCGTGGCCGTCCTGTCCGCGACGGTGCTCGCCGCCCTCGGCGCGGCGCCGCAGGCGCTGGCGGCGGACAGCCCGCCGTCGATCGTCGTCCAGGACGGCGTCACCCAGCCGGTGTTCGGCTACGCCGACGCCATCCGGGAACGCCTCTTCATCGACTCCACCTTCGACAGTGACAACGACGGTCTGCGCGACATCATCGCGTTCGACCTGATGCGGCCGGCGGCCACCGCGCAGGGGCTCAAGGCTCCCGTGGTGATGGACGCCAGCCCCTACTACTCGACGGTCTGCCGGGGCAACGAGTCCGAGTGCAAGGCGGACCTCGACGGCGACGGTCTGCTGGACAAGTGGCCGCTGTTCTACGACAACTACTTCGTGCCGCGCGGCTACGCGGTCATCCTGCTGGACATGGTCGGCACCAACAACTCCACCGGCTGCCCGACCACCAACGCCAACCAGGACAACCTGAGCGCCAAGCAGGCCGTCAACTGGCTCAACGGCCGGGCCACCGCCCGCAACGCCGCCGGTCAGATCGTCAAGGCGGACTGGCACAACGGCAGGACCGGGATGATCGGCAAGTCGTACGACGGCTCGCTGGCCATGGCCACGGCGGTGACCGGTGTGCCGGGCCTGACCACCGTCGTGCCCATCAGCGGACCGACCGAGTACTACGACTACGTGCGCAGCAACGGCGTCATCACCCGGGGCAACAGCTACGTGGCGTCGCTCGCCAACACGGTCACCAACCCGGAACGCCGGGACTACTGCAAGCCGGTACGCGACGCGCTGGCCGCCGCCGACGGCGACGAGCACGGCGACTACACGGCCTTCTGGAACGAACGCAGCTACGTCAAGAAGGTCCCCAACGTCACCGCCAGCGTGCTGCTCTACCACGGCCTCAACGACGACAACGTCCGGCCGGACCACTTCAGCAAGTTCTGGTACGCCCTGGCGGAGAACAACGTGCCACGCAAGCTGTGGCTGTCCCAGGAGGGCCACGTCGACCCGTTCGACTCGCGCCGCGCGGTGTGGGTGTCGACCCTGCACCGGTGGTTCGACTTCTGGCTGCAGGGCGTCGCCAACGGCATCATGGACGAGCCGAGGGTGGACCTGGAGCGCTCGGCCGACGTGTGGGAGACCCACGCCGACTGGCCCATCCCGGGTAAGGCGGACACCGAGGTGTTCCTCCAGCCCGCCACCACCGGCGCGGGCGGTCTCGGGCTGGTGCCCACCGCGAAGCCGGCGACCGGGGCGTTCCAGGACAGCCGTACGCAGAGCCAGAACACCATGGTCCTCAACCCGGACGTGGTGCAGCCCAACCGGCTGGCCTTCCTCTCCGCGCCACTCACCGCACCGCTGCACATCTCCGGCACACCGACCGTGCAGCTGCGCGCCTCCGCCGACCAGGCCGACACCAACCTCGGCGCGATCCTTGTCGACTACGGCACCGACGAGCGGGTCGCGCACCGGGCCTCCGGCGAGGGGATCATCACCCTGACCACCGAGGACTGCTGGGGCCAGAGCAGCCCGACCGACGACGGCTGCTACAAGCAGACGGCGAAGCGGGTGGCCACGGCCGACTACGAGCTGGTCACCAAGGGGATCATGGACGCCCAGAACCGGCAGTCGATCCGCGTCGGCGTGCCGCTGGTGCCGGGGGAGTCGTACAACTTCAGCTTCCCGCTGCTGCCGGAGGACTACGTCTTCAAGCCCGGCCACCGGGTCGGTGTGATCATCGTGGCCAGCTACCCGCAGTACTCCAGCCAGGCGGACACCACCGCCGCGAACCTGCGGGTCGCGCTGAAGAGCAGCAACATCGTCCTACCCGTGGTCGGCGGCACCGCCGCCGCGCACGCCGCCGGCCTCTGACCGGCTGATCACCGGCCTGGCCCAACACCCGGCGGCCCGGCGACCGGCTCTCCGCACAGGACGGTCGGTTGCCGGGCCGCCGCCGGCTACGCGTCGGACCGGGGACGGCCGCCGGACGCGGCCGCCCCCAGGGTGCTACCGGGTCAGCGGGTCGCCGCCGCAGCGGTCGGAGTGGGCTGAACCTTCTCGAAGCGCACCTTGCTCAGCCAGCCCGGGAGGTCGCTGAGCACGTACAGCTCACCGTTGACGTCGGCGCCGAACGCCGTCGGCTGGGTGGGGAAGGTGCCGATCTCCGCGGAGTCGTAGCCGCCGGTGGACCGCTGACGCACGGCGAACGCACGGGTCGAGCAGTAGTCGCTAGCGATGTAGGTGCCGCGCGCCTCCGGGGTGACCGATCCCCGGTACACCAGGCCGCCGATGATGGAGCAGTTCTCCGTCAGGTAGTGGTCGTACTCGACGATCGGGTCGGTGAGCCGCACGCCCGGCCGGCACTGCGTCTGGTCGAAGACCGGCGTGCCCTCCTTGCAGGACCAGCCCAGGTTCGCGCCCCGCTGGGACGGGCGGATGTGGTTGATCTCCTCGATCAGGCCCTGGCCGACGTCGCCGATCCACAGCGAGTTGTCCACCGGGTCGATGGAGAACTTCCACGGGTTGCGCAGCCCGTACAGCCAGATCTCCGGGCGGGCGCCCGGCGTGCGGACGAACGGGTTGTCCGAGGGTACGCAGTAGGGCTTGCCCGAGCAGCTACGGTTGACGTCGATCCGCACGATCTTGCCGAGCAGGGTGCCGAGGTTCTGGCCACTCTTGAACGGGTCGTTCGCGCCGCCGCCGTCGCCGGTCGACCAGTAGAGGTAACCGTCGCGGCCGAACGCCACCTGGCCGCCGTTGTGGTTGCCGAACTCGGCGTGCTCCTGGGTGAGCAGCACCTGCAACCGGTTCGGGGCGCCGAGGGGCACCCGCGCCAGGGTCAGCGCACCGGACGGCAGGCTGGTGTAGGCGACGTAGAGCATCCCGGTCCGCGCGAAGTTCGGCGCGGGCGTGATGCCCAGGAGGCCGCGCTCGTTGTCCGACGGGTCGATCCGGGCGCTCAGGTCGAGCACCGGATCGGCAGCCAGGCCGGTGTCGGGGTGGTAGGCGCGGACGGTGCCGTTCTTCTCGGCGATCAGCATCCGGCCGTCCGGCAGTCCGGTGATCGCGATCGGACGCTGCAGACCGAAGGCCACCCGTTCGGACACGACTGTGAAGTCGGTGAGTGGTACGGCGCGGGCGCGGGACGGGCCGGCCGTGGCGGTGCCGGCCCCCGACGCCGGCGATAACAGCACCGTGGACAGGACCAGGACGAGCAGCCCGGCCAGCAGGGTGGCCGGGCGATAACGCCGTCGTGACATGTTCGGCTCCTCGAGTAAGTGGGGTGGTGGATGCGGTCTGGGAGCGTTCCCAACCTACATTGAGCTAGGTCAATCTCCAACCTTTCCGACGACGCGGCAGGTGTGGGCGGACGCAACTCCTCCGGCCGCCCCTCGTTGGTCATGGGGGACGGACGGAGGCGGACAATGGCGGCGGGGCGGGGTGCCGAACTGCTGCGTCCTCCCACCAGCTCCGGACGCGCGACGTTCCTGGAGCTGTTCTTCGACCTGGCCTTCGTCGTGGCCCTCACCCGGGTCTCGCAGTCGTTCGCCGAACTGGGCGACGACACGGGCTGGGCGCTCGTCACCGGGTTCGGACGCACCCTGCTGCTCTTCCTGGCGCTCTGGTTGATCTGGTCGCACACCGCCTGGATCACCAGTCGCTACGAGCCGGAGCAGCCCATCATCCAGGCCGTCGTGGTCGGCACCATGTTCGCCGGTCTGATCATGGCGGTGGCGCTGCCACGCGCCATGCAGGAGCGAGCACTGCCGTTCGCGATCGCGTACCTGTTGGTGATGGTGGTGCGGCCACTGGTGATCGCCGCCGCGCTGCGCGGCCACCCGCGGCGACTGGTGCCGTTCCGGCTTGCCGTGTGGGCGCTGGCGAGCACGCCGCTGTGGCTGGCCGGCGCGTTCGGTCCGGACCGCCTTCGCCTGCCGCTGTGGGCGGCCGCCCTCGCCGTCGACTACCTCGCCTGGGCCCTGGGGTGGCCGCTGCCCCGGCTCGGAGCCACGCAGGTGGGCCGCTGGCGGATCGCGGGAACCCACCTTGCCGACCGATACCAGCAGATGTTTCTCATCGCACTCGGCGAGTCGATTCTGGTCATCGGCGTGGTCTTCAGCGGCAGGGACTACTCCGACCTGCGGGCGGCGGCCTTCGCGGTCGCGTTCACCACCAGCGCGCTGCTCTGGCGGATCTACTTCCATCGCGCCGGTCTGCTGCTGACCGACGCGTTGGAACGGGTGGGCCTACCCGGACGGTTGGGGGCGGCATCGGAGCGGACGCATCTGCTGATCGTGCTCAGCGTGCTCGTCACGTCGGTCGGCTACGAGTTGGTGATCGATGACCCGTTCGGCGAGCCGCGACCGAACTGGCTGCTGTTCGTGGTCGGCGGCCCGATGCTCTTCCTCGTCGCCCGGATGCGCCTGGAGTACGAGATCTTCGGCCGGCTCTCCCCTTCCCACCTGATCGGACTGGCGGCCCTGCTGCTGTCCACGCCGGCGTCACTCCTCTGGGCGCCGATGGTCGGGCTGAGCGTGGTGGCCGGAGTGCTGGCCCTGGTCGCGCTGGTCGACGGGCTGCGGAACTGGGGGCGGCCGTTGGAGGGTGCCGCCTCGCCGGTCGTGCGGGAGGAGTCGTCCGGGGCTCGCGACGTCGAGGCATGACCGCGCGGCTCCAGCCGCGAGGCCGCCTCGGCCGGGTCGCGCCGGAACGCCTCGCGTCCTGCGCGACCCGGCCGGTCATCCGGTACGGAGGGCGCTTCACCATCCTCGGCAGCTGCCACTGGACGCGCGAAGCTAGTCGATGCGGTGTGCGCTGTAGATGTAGACCACGACCGGATCCGCAGCCCTGCGGTACCACAGGAGTCCGGCTGCGCTGGTGCAGCGCCCATCCATGGTGTAGGTGTAGTCGGGCGAAGCGTAGCCTGCGACTTTGGCCGAGCTGCTGTAGCCGTAGCGCCACGGGGCCGACGCGAACCGCATCTGTATGTACCCGGTACTCACACAACCCGCGGCGAGAGCGGGAGTCGGCACAGCCAGTGCGCTCAACGGGAGCACGATGGCTGTGGCGAGCGCTAGCAGTGATCTCCTCAAGGCCGAGCCTCACCTTCTTCTGGGCTTACGGCGTCCGTTGTGGATTCGCCGGCGTCACGGGTGAACGACGCTCACCGTATGGATGCCGGACGGGCGGTCGCTACGGCCGGTGGTTGTCCCGAACACGCGTGCCGGTGTCCGGGCTGTTCACGGACGTGTTCGGGCTTGTTCGGGTGAGGCGCAACTGTCCGAGTTCCTGGGTGCATCGGGTGAGCGCGACATAGAGGCCGTTCCAACCGCGCGGTTCAGCGGCGATGCCCTGGGGGTCGATGAGGAGCGTGGCGTCCCACTCCAACCCCTTGGACTGTGTTGCGGTGAGCACCGGCACACCGCTCAGTACGGCGGAGAGGTCGACGACGCGGGCCGCCGGGGCGATGACCCCGACCGTGCCGCCGTGCCACCGTCGCTGCAACTGCCGTACCGCTTCGACGGCGGCTCCGGGTAGCTCGTCGGGCGAGATCGTGAGCTCCCACGGGGCGATGCCCGAGGCGCGGACCGCTCGCGGGGGCGTGTTGTGGCTGCCAGCCTCCGTCAGGACGGGTGCGGTGAGTGCCATCACCTCGCGCGGGGTCCGGTAGCAGATGGTCAGTTCCGCGGCGGCCCAGCGGTCTCCGAAAGCAGCCTGCACCGCCTGCGCCCAGGTGCTGTGCCGGTGTGCCGCCTCCGCCTGGTCGATGTCGCCGACCGCGGTGATGGAGCGACTGGGACAGCGCCGCAGAATCATCTGCCACTGCATCTCGGACAGTTCTTGTGCCTCGTCGACGACCACGTGGCCGTACACCCAGCCGCGCTGGCGGCGAGCACGATCGGCGACGAACTCACCCTGTGGTTGCGGGGCGTCGCCCTCGCCGAGCAGGTCGGCGAGGGCGTCGAGCAGCGCGATGTCGCTCGACGCCCACGGAGCGGGCTCGGCCGCGACGGCGGCGACCTCCTCGGGGGACAGGTGCGGGGCGAACCGGGCCAGCAGGGTGCGGTCGGTCAGGAGTTCACCAAGCGCGGTTTCGGCGTCGAGGGTGGGCCACCACGCCTCGACGAACCGGGCGATGGTGGCGTTCTCGGCGATACGGCACCGGAGGTGTTCGATCTCCTCCTCGGAGAGCAGTCCGTCCACGTCGCTGCCCGTGGACGTCCGGACGGAACCGTGGTCCTGCGCCATGCTGCTGTCGACCCGGGCGAGGATGTCCTCGAAGCCCTCCTCCATCTCGTCCATCAACGCCTCGCGCTGTTCGGCGACGGCATCGGCGAGGAGGTGGTGCACCTGCTCGGCGAACGCCGCGCGGGCGCGGTGGTACGGGCGTCCCTGCACCGCCGAGGCGAGCGCCTGCGTCACCGTTGCGGCGGGGATGACGAAGAACTCGTCCTCCCAGCGCAGCCTCAACTCGCGGGGCCGGGGGAGCAGCGACGCGACGTAACTCTCCAGTGTGGTCTGCCAGCCGGCGCGGCCCTTGATTTCGGCGAGACGGCGGCTCTCGTCGCGGCCCACCTGAACGTCGGCCAGCAGGGTGTCGCAGGTCGCCGCGACGACGGCGGTCTCACCGAGCGCGGGAAGCACCTGGGCGATGTATCGAAGGAAGCGCGGCGAGGGGCCGAGGACCAGGACCGCCTGCTCGGCCATCTTCCGGTGGGTGAACAGCAGGTACGCCACACGGTGCAGGGCGACCACGGTCTTGCCGGTGCCAGGCCCGCCCTGAACGATCAGCGGGCCGGTCGCCTCAGCCCGGATGATGTCGTCCTGCTCGCGTTGCAGCGTGGAGATCGCCGTCGACATGCGACCGGTGCGTCGCTTGTCGAGGGCGGCCAGGAGTGCCCCTTCGCCGACGAGTTCCGCCGCTGTGCTCCCATCCAGCGGCTCGTCGTCCACGCCGACGACTGTCGACCCTTCGGTGCGGATGTGCCGGCGCCGTGCCTGCCCCTGCGGGTCGACGGCCGTCGCCGTGTAGAAGGGCCGAGCCGCGGCGGCGCGCCAGTCCACAAGCAGGGGCTCGTCACCCTCGCCGTCGTCGCGCAGGCCGATCCGGCCTACGTGTCGCACGGTGCCGTCAATTCCGTCGAGGCGGCCGAAGACCAACCCGTCCCGTGCTCGCCGCAGCTCCTCGTACTGCTGGCGGAGCATCCGCTGCCGGGCCAGCTCCAGCGCGTCCAGCGCCCCTGCCGAGAGCTCGACCTCCAGGTGGTCGACCAGTCGGTCGCGCCGTGCCGTGGCCAGGTCCAGGAACGCCTGTTCCTCGGCGACGGCGGACCGGAGTGCCGCGCTGTCCGCGGCAGAGCCCGGCAGCGGGCCGTCGGGTGTCGCGTCGCCGACGCCGGCAGCGCCGTCGGACAGGGCAGACTTCCGCCGCATTCGCAAATCCTCGGGTCGGTGCTTCTCGGCGGCCCGTCCGAGCCGCAGTGCATTCGGCGGCAAGCATAGGGTTGGTTTTCCGTACCGACCAGGAAATCCGTCGGCAGAGATGGGCATCTCAATACCTTGCGGTTCCGGGTCTTCGGTGGCCCCAATCATTTGCGATTCGCGTATTGACAGGTGAGTCCTTGTCTGTTCTGCGCTGTCGCAGTTTCAGCCCGTGTCGGGCGCCGGAGCGGAGTCACCGATGGTTCCCCGCAGAACAGTGGAGAGCCCCCGCAGGACGGGGGCTCTGCAGGTGTGCCAGCGTGGGTCAGCTCAACGTGAAGGACACGTCGTCGACGTCGAAGGCCGTGGTGCCGTTGCCGGCGGTCTCGCTGGCCAGGAAGCTGGCCGTCGCGGTGCGCTCGGTCGTCGCCGTCCCGGTCGACATGCTGTACTGCCGCCACTGCGCCCCGCCGTCGAAGGCCAGCGAGAACCTCGTCTTCGGGGGTATGCCGGTGACCGCGAGCCCGACGTTCAGGTAGTCGCTGCGACTGGTCTCCGTGGTGGTGGTCCGCACCCAGAAGCGGACCGTCAGGTCGCAGCCGGCGGGCACCGTGACGGTGGTGCGCAGCAGGTCGCTGCGCGTCACGTCCAGCCCCGCGAGGCTGGCGTACGCGCGGCCGGTGTGCGCCGGCCGGTTCGCGTCGCCGAACACGACGATGCGGGGGCCGGCGGTCCAGTCGGTCGTGCCGCGCTCGAACCCCGGATTCGCGTGGATCTGCCCGCTGCATGGTGGGTCGGCCGCCTGCTGGCCGTGGGATGCGCTGCCCGTGCCCAGGAGCAGCAGGGCGGCAGCCGAGGCGGTGGTGACAAAGGCCCTCATCAGTTCTCCCCGCGTCTATGCATTCACAATGGTCGATGCATATCGACGATGCGTGATGGACTGGGGCCCGTCAAGCACTTCTCGCCGTCGGTCGGCCCCGGCTCGGCAGCGGTGGGAGCCGGGGCAGACCCGCACGGGGCGCCGGTCAGTGCCGGCGGCGGCCGTAGGTGCGGTCGAGGATGGCGACGCCGGCCACGGCGAAGGCGAGCTGCAGGCCCAGCTCGATCCAGTCGGGGCCGCTGGTGTCGTCGACGCCGAGGGCGCCGGCGAGCAGAGTGCCGAGGATCGCGGCGACGACGCCGACGGCGAGAGTCACCACGAACGACAGGTTCTGCTTGCCCGGCAGGATCAGTCGCCCCAGCGCACCAATGACCAGACCGATGATGATCGCGCTGAAGAAGCCAGCGATTTCCATGAGTTCCGTCCTCCCGTCGACCTTCCGTCGGGATGATCACTGCCCCGGCCCGGACGCCGGCAAACCCGAGGCGACCGTGTGGTCCGCAGCGGCGGCGGCTGGCCGTGGCGCGCACGCGCTACCGACGGCGATGGGCATCGGCCTCGGCATCGAGTAGGTCGTTGAGCGTCAGCGCGGAGTTGATCAGTGACAGGTGGCTGAACGCCTGGGGATAGTTGCCGATCTGCTCCCCGGTCGCCGCGATCTCCTCGGCGTAGAGACCGAGGTGGTTGCTGAAGGTGAACATCTTCTCGAAGGTGAGCCGGGCGTCGTCGAGCCGACCGGAACGGGCCAGCGCCTCGACGTACCAGAAGGTGCACATGTTGAAGGTGCCCTCGTGGCCGGGGAGGCCGTCGGGGGAGTGGACCGGATCGTAGCGGTGAACCAGGCTGTCGGAGACCAGTTCCCGCTCGATCGCGTGCAGGGTGGACTGCCACAGCGGGTCGCTCGGCGTCACGAAACCGACCGCCGGCATGGCGAGCAGCGCCGCGTCCAGCACGGTCTCGTCGTACGCCTGCACGAACGTGCCGCGGATCCGGTCGTACCCGCGGGCCATGACCTGGTCGTAGATGCGGTTGCGTTGCTCGGTCCAGCAGGTCATGTCCCCGGGGCGACCGGTACGGGTGGCCAGCCGGATGGCCCGGTCCAGCGCGACCCAGGACATCACCCGGCCGAAGGTGTAGTTGCGAGGGTGGTGGCGGCTCTCCCAGATGCCGGCGTCGGCCTTGTCCCAGTTGTGGCAGAGCCAGTCGACAAGCCGGACGGTGCTCTTCCACACCTGGTGCGAGACGCGGATGCCCTGCTCGTCGGCGAGGTGCATGGCGTAGAGCGCCTCGCCGTGGATGTCGAGCTGGAGTTGGTCGGCGGCGCCGTTGCCGATCCGCACGGGCCGGGAGCCGCGGTAGCCCTCCAGGTGCTCCAGCACCTCCTCGTGCAGGTCGGAGGAGCCGTCCACCCGATACATGATCTTCAGGGGGTCCTGGTGGTCGCCGGCCTCGCGGATCCGCTCGTCAAGCCAGTTCATGTACCGGCTGACCTCCTCGGTGAAGCCGAGGCCGAGCAGCGCGTGCACCGAGAACGACGTGTCGCGTACCCAGGTGTAGCGGTAGTCCCAGTTGCGGGTTCCGCCGACCAGTTCCGGCAGCGCGGTGGTCGGGGCGGCGATCATCGCACCGGTCGGAGCGTACGTCATGAGTTTGAGCGTGATGGCGGAGCGCTCGACCATCTCCCGCCAGCGGCCGGTGTAGCGGGACCGCTCGACCCAGCGCCGCCAGTAGTCCCGGGTCCACTCGAACATGCCCTGGATCTCTTCCGGCCCGATGATGCGTGGCTCGCTGCCGCCCGTCTCCAGGACCACTCCGCCGGTGTCGCCCTCGTTCAGCGTGCCGTACGCGATCAGGTCGCCACCCTCGATGTGGACGTCGCCCTGTTCGGAGATCAACCGGCGCACGGGGTCGACCGGGTTGAATGTCAGCGTCGCCGACCTGCTGCGGAAGACGTAACCGTTGTGGTGGCGCTCGAGCTGGTGCTCCTCGCGGGCGTAGTCGAACCGCGGTCGGCACTCCACCCGGAAGCGCATGCTGCCCCGGACCATGGTGACGGTGCGGACCAGCCGGTGCGTGTCGGTGGCCCGCTCGCCGGTGACCGGCATGAAGTCCATCACCTCGGCCACCCCGTCGGCGCTGATGAACCGGGTGATCAGGATGGGTGTGCCCGGGAGGTAGAGCTGTTTGGTCACGTACCGGACGTCGTGCGGGGCGATCTGGAAGTAGCCGCCCTTGTCCTTGTCCAGCAGCGCGGCGAAGATGCTCGGCGAGTCGAACCGCGGCGCGCAGAACCAGTCGACCGTCCCGTCGCACGTGACCAGCGCGGCGGTCTGCAGGTCGCCGATGAGTCCGTGGTCTTCGATCGCCGGATAGCTGTCCACGTCTCTCCCCGGTTCGGCTACGTCCTGCGCATCGAACCTAGGGGGAGATTTGTGGACTTAGGTGAGATTCACGTTTCGCCACCCTGTCGCGTGCCCCCACGTGTCGCGGTGCCGGCCGCACGCACCCCGTAGGTCGGGCCGGGGCCCGGCGCCACCCGGCCGGTGGGTCAGTGGAGCGGGCGGCAGGAGGAGCGGATGACCAGCTCGGTCGGGAGCCGGATGTGGGTGTCCCGCTCCACGCCGGCGATCAGGTCGACGAGCAGGCGCAGCGCCTCGGCGCCCATCCGTTGCAGCGGCTGCATGATGGTCGTCAACGGCGGGTTGACCAGCGCCGACTCCGGCACGTTGTCGAAGCCGATCACCGACAGGTCATCGGGCACCGACAGGCCCATGTCCCGGGCCACGGTCATCGTGGAGATCGCGGAGAGGTCGTTACCCGCGAAGATCGCGCTCGGCCGGTCGGTGAGGGAGAGGAGCTCCGCGGCGGTGCCGGCAGCGCTCTCGACCCGGAACCCGCCGACGCGGACGAGCCGCTCGTCCACCGGCACGCCGGCGTCGGCCATCGCACTGCGGAAGCCGGCCTCGCGCAGCTGCGCCGACATCAGGTCGGTGCGCCCGCTGATGTGCCCGATGCGCGTGTGGCCGAGGGACAGTAGGTAGTTGGTGGCGAGTACGCCGCCGGCGAAGTTGTCCGAGTCGACGGTGGGCAGGTCGGACGGCCCGGTGTGCGGGTCGACGGCCACCACGTGGAAGCTGTGTTCGGTCTCGACCACGGTGGGCGTGACGATCACCGCGCCGTCGATGAGGGTGCCGGAGAGGCGGGCCAGCGAGCGCCGCTCCCACCCGACGGCGGCACCCTCGCCGTCCCCGCTGGAGTAGGCGAGCAGTTGGTATCCGCTGCCGGCGACCTCCTGGGACGCCCCCTTGAGCAGTTCGGTCGAGAACGGCTCGAACTCGGCGACCAGGATGCCGAGCACGTTGGTGCGATGGCTGCGCAGGCTCTGCGCGCCGAGGCTGGCCTCGTAGCCGAGCTCGTGGATGACCTGCTGGACGCGCTCGACCGTGGCCTGGGCCACGCCGTAACGGCCATTGACAACCTTCGACACGGTCGCGACGGAGACGCCGGCAGTACGTGCCACATCCGACATCTTGACGCGCTGCTGAAACACCACGCCGATGATGATAGGGCCCCGAGGGGGGTGCGTCGTCGGCGATTCGAAAACGTTATCGATACCGATTGACATCAAGTTACGTGACTGTAAAACTTCGCCGCAGGCCGAGTACCGCGACTGACTAGTCGAGGAGAATCGATGGCAACTAAGCGCCGTATGAGTGCCGTCCTGGCACTGTTGACGACAAGTGTTCTCGTTGCCGCCGGATGCAGCGGCGGCGGCGAAGAGGCGGCCCCCGAGGGCGAGCTGTACAAGAACCCGGTGACCCTGACCTGGTGGCACAACGCGTCACAGGATGGGCCCGGCAAGACCTACTGGGAGAAGGTCGCCAAGGACTTCTCCGCACTCCACCCCACCGTCAAGGTCGAGATCGAGGCGATCGAGACGAATCAGCTCCAGCGCACCCGGCTCCCCGCCGCGCTGCTGAGCAGCGACCCGCCGGACATCTTCCAGGCCTGGGGTGGCGGCGAGATGGCCGAGCAGGTGGAGGCCGACTACCTCAAGGAGATCACCGACCAGGTCAAGACCGAGGTTGGCGACATCGGCAGTGCCTCGGAGATCTGGCAGGTCAAGGGCAAGCAGTACGGCCTGCCGTTCCGGATGGGCATCGAGGGCATCTGGTACAACAAGGACATGTTCGCCGCGGCGGGCATCGCGGCGCCCCCGACCAACTTCGAGGAGCTCAACGCCGCGGTCACCAAGCTCAAGGCGACGAACGTCATTCCGATCGCCGTGGGTGCCGGTGACAAGTGGCCGGCCGCGCACTGGTGGTACAACATGGCGCTGCGCGCCTGCTCGGTCGACACCCTCAAGAAGGCGTCCACGGAGAAGACCTTCGACGATCCGTGCTTCGTGAAGGCCGGCCAGGACCTGAAGACGTTCATCGACACCAAGCCGTTCCAGCCCAACTTCATCGCCACGCCGGGCCAGAACGACCCGACCAGCGCCAACGGCATGCTCGCCAACGGCAAGGCCGCGATGGAGCTGATGGGTGACTGGAACCGCGGCACGCTGGACACCGTCGCCACGGACAAGACGAAGCTCGCGTCGTTCCTCGGCTGGTTCCCGGTGCCGGCGATCAGCGGCTCCCCGGGTGACCCGAAGGCGGCCCTCGGCGGTGGTGACGGGTTCTCCTGCGCCAAGAACGCCCCGGCCGAGTGCGTCGAGTTCCTCAAGTACATCGTGAGCCCCGAGGTGCAGAAGGGCTACGCCGAGACCGGCACCGGCCTGCCGGTGGCCAAGGGTGCGGCGGACGCCGTCAAGGACCCCGCGCTGAAGTCCATCCTGGAGGCCACCTCCGGGGCGAGCTACGTCCAGCTCTGGCTGGACACGGCCTACGGCAGCACCATCGGCACCGCGATGAACGACGCGATCGTCACCATCTTCGCCGGCAACGGGACGCCTGAGAAGGTCGTCTCGGCAATGAAGGCGGCCGCAAGCAAGTGACCTCCGCCAACCAGATCCGTATGCCCGCCGGCGGCGCTTCCGCGTCGCCGGCGGGCCCCGACCGGGCCGAGCGCGCGTCCGCGCGCCGAGCCGACAACCGCCGCAAGTGGTACGAGATCATCGGGCTCACCACGCCGGCCATCGTCATCTACGTGATGTTCGTACTGGTGCCGATGGGCTTCGCGGTCTACTACAGCCTGTTCCGGTGGCGCGGGGTCGGGCCCCCCACCGAGTTCGTCGGCCTGCGCAACTACACCCTCGCCTTCCAGGACCCGATCTTCCTGGACGCGCTGCGCAACAACGCCATCATCGTGTTCGGGTCGCTGCTGATTCAGGGTCCGATCGCCCTGGGCGTCGCCCTGCTGCTCAACCGCCGCTTCCGTGGGCGGGCGGTGTTCCGCCTGCTGGTGTTCGTGCCCTACGTGCTGGCCGAGGTCACCGTCGGCATCATGTGGAAGCTGCTCCTGACCGGCGACGGCACTGTCGACGCGCTGCTGCGGGCACTGGGAATGGGCGGCCTGGTGCAGGCCTGGCTCGCCGACCTGGATGTGGTCATCTGGACCCTGCTGGCCGTCCTCACCTGGAAGTACGTCGGCTTCGCGATCATCCTGCTCCTCGCCGGGCTGTCCAATGTGCCCGACGAGCTGACCGAGGCTGCGGCCATCGACGGCGCGAGTTGGTGGCAGATCCAACGACACGTCACGATCCCGCTGCTCGGCCCGACGATCCGCATCTGGATGTTCCTGTCCATGATCGGCTCACTGCAGATCTTCGACATGATCTGGGTGACCTCGGTGCCCGCGGTGCGGTCCCTCGGTGCGTCGGCCACGATGGCGACCTACATGGTGGACAACGGGTTCTTCGCCCGGCTGTGGGGTTACGGCAACGCCGTGGCGGTGATCCTGTTCGTCATCTCCTTCGTGGCGGCGCTGCTGTTCCAGCGGTTCCTGCTCCGCCGCGACATCCAGGGCGCCATCACCGGAAGGGCGAAGTGACGATGGCCGTGAACTCCGTAGTCCCGCCGTCCCCCGGGCGCCGTCAGGTCTCCTGGGGCACCCCGCTCACCTACGCGCTCGCCCTCGCGATCGCGGCCGTGTCGATCGCCCCGGTCATCTACGTGGTCATCGGCGGTTTCCGCACCACCCCGCAGATCGTCGCGGACCCGGCCGGCCTGCCCGACCCGTTCGTCTGGGACAACTACTCCAGGGTGCTGACCCAGAGCAACTTCTGGCAGCAGGCGTTCAACAGCGCCGTCATCGCGCTCGGCACCACGCTCGCCGTGGTCGTGCTCGGGATGGCCGCCGCGTTCGTCCTCGCCCGCTACAGCTTCCGCGGGCGGGAGGGGCTCTACACGTTCTTCACCCTCGGCCTGCTGTTTCCGGCCGGGGCGGCGATCCTGCCCCTCTACCTCATGCTGCGCGACCTGAACCTGATCAACTCCTACTACGCGGTGATCCTCCCGCAGGTTGCCTTCTCACTACCACTGACGATCGTGATCCTGCGTCCCTTCCTGTCCGCCATCCCGAGAGAGCTGGAGGACGCCGCCGCCATCGATGGCGCGAGTCGGCTCGGCTTCCTGTGGCGCGTCGCGATGCCGCTGTCGCGGCCCGCGCTCGTCACCGTCGGCGTCCTGGCGTTCGTGGCGAGCTGGAACTCGTTCCTGCTGCCACTGCTCGTCCTCAGCGACGTCAACCTGCACACCCTGCCGCTGGGCGTGCAGAACTTCTCCAGCCAGTACACCACCGACACGGCAGGCGTACTCGCCTTCACCTCGCTGGCGATGCTGCCGGCGCTGCTCTTCTTCACGCTCGCGGAGAAGCAGATCGTCGGCGGCCTGCAGGGTGCGGTCAAGGGCTGAGCGGCAGCGGTACGAGCACAACCAGAGAAAGGCACAGCATGACAGAGGTCCACGCGGTGGTGGACGGGCCGACGCCGGCTCAGAGAGGTCCGGGGCACGGCCGACCGGACGGGCACGACGGCGAGGCCCGGCTACGCGATCTTCTCGGCCGCATGACGATCGATGAGAAGATCGCCCAGCTCGTCGGCTTCTGGGAGAAGGAGGACGGCGAGGCGGTCGCGCCGTTGCAGGGGGAGTTCGGCGACGTCGTCAAGCTCGAGGACTTCTCCCGGCACGGGCTCGGTCACCTCACCCGCGCCTACGGCACCCGCCCCCTGGACGCGGCGGAACGCGCGTCCTGGCTCTGGAAGTTCCAACGGGACCTCGTCTCCGGGACCCGGCTCGGCATCCCCGCGATCGTCCACGAGGAGTGCCTCACCGGGCTGTCCGCGTGGAAGGCGGCGACGTTTCCCACCCCGCTGGCCTGGGGTGCGGCGTTCGACCCCGATCTGGTCACCGAGATGGCCACGGCGATCGGCGCCTCGATGCGGGCCCTCGGCATCCACCAGGGGCTCTCGCCTGTGCTCGACGTGATCCGGGACCCCCGCTGGGGTCGGGTGGACGAGTGCATCGCGGAAGACCCGTACCTGGTCGGCACCATCGGCACGTCGTACGTGCGGGGTCTGCAGTCGCAGGGGGTGCACGCCACCCTCAAGCACTTCGCCGGCTACTCCGCTTCGCGCGCCGGGCGTAACTTCGCCCCGGTGCACGTCGGCCGCCGGGAACTGGCCGACGTGCTGCTCCTCCCGTTCGAGATGGCGATCCTCGACGGCGACGCCCGCAGCGTCATGCACTCGTACACCGAGATCGACGGGGTTCCCGTCGCCGCCGACCCGACGATGCTGACCGGCATCCTGCGTGACCAGTGGGGTTTCGACGGCACCGTGGTGGCCGACTACTACGGGGTCGCGTTCCTGAACCTGCTGCACCACGTGGCGGGAGACCACGCGGACGCGGCCCGGCAGGCGTTGACGGCCGGTGTCGACGTCGAGCTGCCGACCGGCGACGCCTACCTGACCCTGCGGGAGTCGGTGCGGGCGGGCACGCTCGACGAGGCGCTCGTCGACCGCGCGGTGCTGCGGGTGCTGCGTCAGAAGCAGGACCTGGGCCTGCTCGACGCGACGTTCAGCGACGAGCCGCCCCAGGCGATCGACCTCGACTCACCCGAGCACCGGTCGATCGCCCGCCGGCTCGCCGAGGAGTCGATCGTGCTGGTCGCCAACCAGGACGTGCTGCCGCTGCCGGCGGGGCGACGGGTGGCCCTCATCGGCCCGAACGCCGACCGGCAGGGCGCGCTCTTCGGGTGCTACTCGTTCCTCAACCACGTCCTCGTCCAACACCCCGGTGTGGAGACCGGCATCGAGGTGCCGACCGTGCTCGACGCCGCACGGGCCGAGTTCGGCAGCGACCTCGTGACCTGGGCGCGCGGCTGTGACGTGGACACCGACGACCGGTCCGGCTTCGACGAGGCTGTCGGCACGGCCTCCGACGCGGACGTCGCCGTCCTGGTCGTCGGCGACCACGCCGGCCTCTTCGGGCGCGGCACGGTCGGCGAAGGCTGCGACCGGGACGACCTGGAGCTGCCCGGCGTCCAACGCGAACTGGTCGAGGCGGTGCTGGAGACGGGCACGCCCGTCGTCCTCGTGCTGCTGACCGGCCGGCCGTACGGGGTCGGCTGGGCGCTTGCGCGCTGCGCCGCCGTGGTGCAGGCGTTCTTCCCCGGGGAGGAGGGCGCCGGGGCGATCGCCGGGGTGCTCTCCGGTCGGGTCAACCCGTCGGGCCGGCTGCCGGTCACCCTGCCCGGGTCGGCCGGCGCGCAGCCGTACTCCTACCTGCACCCCACCCTGGGCGAGGGCAACGAGGTGACGAACCTGTCAACGACGCCCGTGGCGCCGTTCGGCCACGGCCTGTCCTACACGACGTTCGCGTACAGCGACATCGTCGTGCCCACCACTGTCGCCACCGACGGGGCGGTGGCGGTGACCGTGCGGGTGACGAACACCGGCACGGTCGCCGGCGACGACGTGGTCCAGCTCTACGGTCGCGACCTGGTGGCCTCGGTCACCCGGCCGGTGGCGCAGCTGCTCGGCTATCGGCGGGTGCACCTGGAACCGGGCCGGTCCGTGACGGTCGAGCTGACCGTGCCCACCAGCCGCCTGGCCTTCTCCGACCGCACGTACACCCGCGTCGTGGAGCCGGGTGAGGTCGAACTCTGGGTCGGCACCAGCGTGCGGCGGGACACCCAGGCGACGACCGAGCTGGTCGGTGACACCGTCGCGGTCACCACCGCCTCCCCACGCTGGACCACCATCGACGTCCGTTGACAGTCGGTCCGCCGTCGTCCCCAACGGGCGACGGCGGACCGGCCTCAGCAGGGCCGAGTGCTACTCCTGGTC
Organism: Micromonospora sp. NPDC003944; assembly: GCF_053605225.1. Taxonomy (NCBI): domain Bacteria; kingdom Bacillati; phylum Actinomycetota; class Actinomycetes; order Micromonosporales; family Micromonosporaceae; genus Micromonospora; species Micromonospora sp. NPDC003944. Next base: position 23,503 of record NZ_JBSGIV010000002.1, on the reverse strand, counting down.
CGGGCCGAGGCGGCTGATCTCGTACCCGTCGGGGTAGCTCTTGGTCTTGATCCCGTCGGCGAACAACGCCGTCGTCGGTGGTGCTCCGAACCACCGCTGCAACCGCGAGCGCGTCGTCAAGGCCAGGTGCAACCCCGCCCGGACCGGCCAGGCCGGCGTGTCGACCCGCATGGCGCGCCGCAGCGGCGCGTCGTACAGGGCGCTGACAAGTGCGTTTCCCAGCGGCGCGAACACCCGGGGGATCCGGGTGAGCATCAGCATGCGGGTGGCGCGTTCGATGGCCGCCGCGTCGTCGTTGGGCCGCAGGTGCGCCGCGTCGTGCGCGTCGAACCAGGTCTCGAACTCGGCGTACGACCCGGGGATGTCGGTGATGCCCATCCGGCGGCCGAGTTCCCGGTAGAACAGGTACGTGGCGTGCCGCTCGTGGCAGCAGGGTCGGCGCCAGCCGTACTCCTGCAACCACCGGGTGGGGATCACGACCAGGCAGCCGAGGACGTAGCGGAAGTCGTCGTTGCCGATGTCGTACCGGCGGTGGATCTGGTTCACGCGCCGCAACGCGTCGCGGCCCCGAGGCTGATCGAAACCGTTGAGCACCATCTCGTACATCAGCAGGCCGGTGTCGTCGAGCCGCTTCTGGGTGCGTTCGGTCAGCTCGCCCGTGGCGGTGTGCACGGCGGCGATGGCGGGGATGGAGAAGGACCGGTTGAAGGCGAGGTTGAGGCCGAGCTTCAGGTCCCACGGAAACTCGTAACGCAGCATGGTCTGGTAGATGTCGAGGTAGTCGCGCTCCGGGTCGAGGGCACGGATGCGGGCGAGGTTGGCGTAGCGGTCTCTCATCGGCGGGCGTCTCCAACTGTCGGATGCGGGGTGCCCGGGGCGGTCAGGTCTCGGGTCGCGGCGACAGTCTGCGCCACCACCGGCGAGGAGGCGTAGAACTCGGTGACCAGGGTCAGCCAGGCGACCTCACCGGCGTAGCCGCCGTCCGGGCGGTGCAGCTCGTCGGCGGGCTGCGGGACCGCGGCCACCAGACCGGCGTGATGGCGACGCAGAGCGCAGGCCAGGTGGGCGGCCTCGATCGTCGCCTCGCGCTCCTCGGCGGTCAGCCCGGCCTGCTCGGCGAAGTGCGCGGCCAGCGCCGTCACACCGATGTCCAGGTACGGGCGCAGGGCCAGACGGCCGTCGCGGATCTCCGCCACCCGGCGGGTCAGTGCGTAGTCGGTGTCCCGCACGGCTGCCCAGCGTCGACGCAGGGTGGGGTCGAGTTCCAGGTCGGGGAGGGCCGCGATGAGGTCACGCCAGAGTGGTGCGAGCCGGCGGTAGGAGTGGTAGTCCTCCCACCGCCGGGTGATCCTGAGGGTGGGCCCCCACGCCGGCATGGTGAGGCCGATCGTGATGAGCAGAGCGCCGATGGTCACCAGGACGGCGGCGATCTGTCGCTCGCCGGCCGGTTGGTAGCCGGCCCAGTAGGCGACGAGATACCCGATCTTGTTGGTGCTGTAGAGCAGGGCGAAGGCGGCACCGACCGCGGTGATGCGCAGCCCTCGGCGCAGCCAGGGCCGTCCGCAGATCTTCGCGAAGCTCCAGCACAGCCGGGTGATGTCGAAGCAGTAGGCGAAGAAACCGAGCAACAGGAAGATCAGCAGGTAGGCGGTCACGACGGGGTCGGTGGCGTACTCGACGGTCAGGAGCACCGGGTCGTCGTAGGTGAGGGTGTAGGCGAACAGGCCGACCATGACGAGGAACGCGCACGCGGTGACCCAGATCCATCGGCGGGCGCGGGCGGCGGCCGTCGCCGCAGGGAGCGCGAAGTGCAGGAGCATGATCTCGGCGTTCGCCGAGATGGTCAGCGCGCCGGCGTGGGCCATCACCTTGGCCAGGTTGGGTAGCCCCGACGTCTGGTCGATCGCGGTCGCGATGGGCGGGATGGCGACGGTGATTCCGGCGGCGAACGCTCCGAGACCGCCGCAGATCGCCCGGCGGGCGTGGCTCGGGTGCCGGCGCTGCAACCGCACCATGTAGCCGAGAGCGATCCAACCGGCTACGGCGCAGACGGCGTAGAGGACGGTGTCCATTCCGGCGTTACCAGTGGGGGTGTTCGAGTGAGTGCCGCAGCCGGCCGTACAGCTCGACGTCCGCGCCGTTCAGCGGCACGTCGTCGACGTCGCTGCGGTTGCCGCGAACGCGTCGAAGGAGCAGTGAACCGATCATTTCGGCTTCGCGTTCCTCGGTCGCGGCGTAGGTGCTGCGGCCGAGACTGCGCTGGACGAGTTGCGGGTCGAGGTCCGGTAGCAACAGGCGGGAGGCGTCCGCGTCGAGTACTTCGGTCGCCTGGTGGCCGGCGAGCAGGTGACCCAGCTCGTGACCGATGATCAACAATTGGTGCAGTGGCGAGGTGTCCTGCTCGAAGAAGATGGCGTCGAAGTCGCCGGTCGGGACGCACATGCCGCACACGGTGTGTGCCGGCAGCTTGATCGGTACCAGATGGATCGGACGGCCCCGTCGTTCGGCGAGCGCATTGCACAGCTTCTGGATGTCGAACGGCTCGGGCACCTCAAGCTCGGCAACGAGCTGCTCGCAGCGCCTGCGTAGTCGGTGCAACTTCACGTCAACGATCTCCCGCTCGTCGGTGTACTGCCACCGAAGGATCTGCACGGCTAGTCGCGGTTGGTCGGCACGGAACCGGTCGTGCCGCTGCCCTCCGCGACGGCTCGCAGTCGGGCCACCATCTGCTCGACGAGCCGTGTGTCCGTCGCGGAGAGCCCGTTGTCGGCCAGGACCTGGCGCAATGCCACCCGCTTGACATCCATCCGGCGCAGCTCGTTGAGGAGCGTGAGCTGACCCTCGATCCGTCGGGCCGCCGCGTCGTCGACGAAGTAGCCCGAGTTGATTCCGAAGGCGGTGGCCAGGGCGCGGACGTGTGAGGTACGGGGATCGCTTGCCACGCCGCGGCGTAGTTCTCCGATGTAGGCGGCGCTGATCGTTACCCCCGTCTCGGCCGACATCTCGTTGATCTTGTCGGCGATCTCTCTGTTGGTGTACCTGCGCCCCGACTCGTCGGAGTCGCTCAGCTCCTCGGCCGTCGGGCGGATCTTGTCGAAGAGGTACTCCAACCTGGCGGCAAGCGTGTCGAGGGGCGGCAGCTCCTGCTCTGCGTGCCGATCGTCAACAGTCATTCTTCACCCTCCAGCCGCCTAAACGACAGTGTCGCAGATGCCCGGGACGGCAAAACAGATGTTGACACGTGCACGGAACGTGAGCGTATGCTCGCTCCTGTTTGGAGCAACGTGTGTTGAGTGTCAGCTCGATCGGCTCAACACACGTTGCGCGCCGGACGAGCGTGCGGTCCGGCCGGCCGAACCGGGGGAGCCATCGGCGGGAGGAGTCAGCTCCGCAGGGGGCAGAACGGGGGGGTTCCTTCCGCGGTATTGGCTGGCGCGTTGGTCGGTGGCGGCAGACCGCCGCTGCCCGGTCGCCGCTTGTTGGTGGGGGGTCGCTGGGCCGCTCCGGCAGAGGGTCGTCGTCTGCCAGCGGCCCAGCGGCGGTGGGCCCGGACGTCACAGCGGTCGGCGGCTCACGGGGGCTGACTGTTCCCCCGGGCCGGGGCCGCCCAGCCAGGTGACGGTGGTCAGCCGGGTGCCAAGTGACCGCCGCGCCCGGGAGACCTGACGCGCGTTGGCGTTGACAAGCACCGGCTGCTCGGCGGCCCGCAGGACCGGTAGATCCGACAGTGAGTCGCTGTACGCCACCCGCCAGGGTGACGTCACCCCCTCGGCGGCGAGCTGCGCCACCTTGGTCGGGCCCTGGTTGTGCACGATCAACCTCGGCCCGTGAATGTGCGATGCCACGAGCTCGACCCCGGTGAGGCCGAGCGCGTCGAGCACCGCCCGTGCCAGGGTGTGCTCGCACGCGGTCACCACGATGACCCGGTCACCAGCGGCCAGGTGGTCGAGGATCATCCGCAGGCCGGGCCCGATGACCCGTCCTGGCTCCGCGGCGAGGTCCGCACCGAAGCGTTCCAGCTCCGCCCGCAACTGGTCCGCGTTGCGACCCCACAGGCCGATCCGGCTCACCCACCGCGCCACCCACGGCCGAAGGGCAGGAATGGTGGCGATGGGCGCAAGGAGAACGAGCGCGACGACGGCGAGCGGCAGCCGTGCACCCACGAATGCGGTGCGACGCAGGAACAGCCCGAATGCGTCCCCGCGCACCAGGACACCGTCAAAATCGAAGATCACGGCCTGTGCGCCCGACGCCCTCATCGGCTCACCGAACCCGGTGCCACTGGCAGCTCGCCATGAGCCGAGTGTACTGGCGGCCGAGTTGCTCTGATTACCCGCGACAAAGCGGAACCCGTCGCCCGCATCAATTGTTTCGCCGCTGTTTCCGCGCCGAGCCGACAACCTGACACTTCCAGATCGGGCCCGCGGCGCGATAATCAGCACGGTAGCCGGCGAGTTGCGAATGGCATGCCGCCGATGTCGATGACGCCCGGACGAGTTGGGGGATCGGTGCGCTCTGCCGACGACGAACGAGCCGTCACCGACATCGCTCGGCTGATGATGGAGCGCGCCACTGCGGTCGATCCCACGATCGACGCCGAGAGGGCGCTGTTCCCGGTGCTGACCGCCGCCTTCTTCCGAGATCGGCACCGGGCGCTCACCGGCACGCGTTCGACCGGCGCACTCGAGTTCGGGGCGGCCGAGGCGGTCATGCTGTTGACCCCCATCATGCTCGAAACGGCCCGGGTGGTGTGGGCGTACCTCGTCGAGGACGCCGTTCGGCGGGGGATCATCTGGTCGGGCGCGGCGGCGCGCCAGGTGTTCGGCGACCAGTCGGCGTCGCCGGATGCGGAGCAGCCCGGTGGATCGACACCGTCGGCGCTGACAGCCGAGCAGTGGAACCACGTGCACCACCTCGTCACGCAGGTGCTGACCGGCCCTGGCAAGATCCCGGCCGGCCGGGCGGCCCTGCTGGCGGACGCGGTCGTGGGCCGGGGCCGACTCGGCGACGGACCACCGGCGTGACCACCACCCTCGATCCGCCCCAGCACCGCCACGACGACTCCGACAAGGTCCTCGCCGCACCGTCCGGGACGCACCTGCGGTTCCTGCTGCTCATTACCGCCGCACTGACAACCAGCGCGGTCATTCTCGCGATTGTCTACCTGTCGATCCCACCGCACCTGCAGGCGCACCGCACCGTGTTCGGTCAGTGCGAGCCAGTCCTACGCGGCCCGGCCGGCGCGCCGCCGCCGACGCTTGTGGACAACCTGGACCGGGACACCGCGACAATCGAGGCGTTCGTCGAGTGCACCGCACCCGCCACCCTGGCCCAGACGACCTGGGTGGGCTGGGCGCTGGCGGCACAGGTCGGGCTCGTCCTGGCGGTCTACGGGCTGCACCCCTGGTGGGTGCGGCGTCGGGGCCGGCTGGAACGGCTCGACGCGGACGCCGATCCGGTGCTCCGCGACGAACTGGCCGACCTCCTCGCCCGGATCCCGCTGCGGCGGCGGCCACAGTGGCTGCTGGCGCCCTACTCGTACGGGCAGAGCGGGCAGGCGTACGGCCTACCGTGGCGCCCTCGGATCAAGCTCGATGTCGGGCTGCGGCTGCTCCTGGCGACCGATCGGCCGCGCTTCCGCGCCGTCGTCCTGCACGAACTGGCGCACCTGCGCAACCGCGACGTCGGTATCACTTACCTGACCATCGCCGTGTGGTTGGTCTTCGTCGGCACGGCCCTGCCGGCCCTCCTGCTGGTCATGCTCGCGCCCCTGCTGCCCGGAACGGGCATCGGCACGAGGCTGAACAGCAGGTGGCAACTGGTCGCTGTCCTCGCGTCCGTCGCCCTGCTGACCGTGATGGTCTTCCTGGCCCGCAACTCCGTGTTGCGAACCCGGGAGCACTATGCCGACGTGGCTGCCGCCGCTGCCGGGAGCCGTCCGGCCATGCTGGTGGCGATCGACGCGCTGCCGTCTCGGCCCCGCCAGTTCTTCTGGTACGGCACGCACCCGGCCCCGGGGCTGCGGCGGGCCGCCGTCGACGATCCGTGGCGGTTGGTGCGGACCAGCGGCACCGACGTGGTGGTCTTCGGTCTCGCCGTCGGCGTCGCGCTGACCAACCTCCTGTACTCCGTGCCCGCCGCGGTGGGTGCGACGCTTGGCTCCGTACTCGTGTGCGCTCTGGTGGCTGCCGCCCTGGCCCTGTTCCTCGCGGCCTGTGCGCGTCGGGCCGTCGCGCGCGCGTACCCGGCGAATTCCACAGGTGGGCAGCTCTGGGGTGTGCCGGTCCTGCTCGGGCTCAGCGTGAGCGCCGGATCCGCGGTCTCCGCGCTGTCCGCTTTCACCGGCGGGGCGGGGATGGCCGACGTGGACGGGTCCCTCACCGCTGTCGCCCTGTTGTGCCTGGGCGCGTGTCTGTTGCACGTCTGGTTCACGTCTGCCCACCGGGCTGCGTGGCGACCGGACCGGCCCACCCGGTCGACACCCGTCCTGACCGTGCTCTTCGTGCTGGTCGGCGCGGTGTTCCTCTTCTTCTGGCTGGTGAGCAGCGACCAGTTGACAGCCGCTCGGCTTGGCCCGCCGCCCCGCTACGGGGCGGACATAGCCTGGTACCGCGACCTGGCCCGAGTGGTCTCGACGACCTACCTGCCCGTGGTCACCCTCAGCAATCTGCCCCTCGGTCTCGCCGTCGTCGCCCTCGCGGGTGCGCCGTTGCTGGCCGCACGGGTCGCCCAGGAGCGGCTGCGACCCGCCCTCACCGCCGGAGTCGCCGCGGGAGCGGGAGCGCTGCTGGTCGCCGTGGCGCTTCCGTTCGCCGCGCAGTGGTCGCTGCCCGAGGCTGTCCGGCACCCCGCCGAGAGCTTCCGACTCGGCGGGGCACCCCCGTTCACCTTTGTCCTGATCTCCAGCTACGGCCTGGCCACCGCCGCAGCGGTGCTGCTGGCGACAGCGACGGTGGCCTTCCGCGCCGAACGGATGCGGCCCGCCCTCGTCACGCTGACCGCGCTCGTCACGGTGACCGTCGCGGCACCGGGTCTCTACCTGCTCAAGACCGCTGCTCGCTGCCTGGACATCTACGCCGACGGCCTGGCGTGCGGTGTGAGCGGTGCCCCGGTCAAGGAGCACACCCTGTTCCTGGACACCGTGCTGGCCTGGGCCGCGATCGTGGCGGTGCCGGTCGCGCTGCTCGCCGCGGCGGCCGGCGCAGTGTGGCGGGCGCGTCGGCCCCGACCACCGGCACCGAGAGCGGCGCCACCCGCCGCCGGGCAGCAGAGCACCGCTGCCCGTGCCCGCCGGCTCGTGCCGGTGGTGGTCGTACTTGTCGTCGGTGTCGTCTTCGCGGCGACCGAGCTACCCAGGCTCACCGGTCTGCTCCTGCCGGCGGCCCCAGACGGCAGGAGTCCACCTGTCACCGACGAATGCCTACCGGGCTACTGGGTGGAACGGTCCCGGCGGCAGCTACAGCCGATCAGCACCACCGACGTCGCCGCTTTCGGCAGCTCCGGTGCGGTCTGGTCGTTCACTCGGCAGGGCACCGCGACGCTGCATCTCGGCGACAACACGGCCCGATCCGAGACCGCGCCGCAGCAGCACATCGCCTATCACAGTGCCGGCACCATCCAGTGGCGTTATGCCGCGACCAACGGTCGGCTCACCTTCACCGCCGACCGGGTCGCCGCCACCCTGAGCGGCAGCATCGGCGGCGTGCGGCGTAACACCATCGCGCTGGACGTCGACAACGTCGGTGACTACGCCCTGCCCTCGGGGTACACCTGCACCGGGGACACCCTGACGACCGCCGCGCCCGGACACCTCGTCACCCTGCACCGGATCGCCGTCGCCGACTGAACCGGCCGTGCGTCGCAACATAGCGCGCCGCCACGTCGGGCTGCGACGGAGGCGGCGCGCCATCTGGCCGTCGGTCAGTACGGGTAGCCGGGGATGTTGAGTCGCACGCTGTAGAGCCCGGAGTCGCCCCATCGACCCGAGGTGACGAAGAGGGTCTGCCGGTCGGTGCCGCCGAACGCCACATTCGTCGTGCCGGAGTTGCCGGACCGGATCGTGCCGAGCTGGGTGCCGGTAGGGGAGTAGACGTGGACCAGGGAGTCCCCGCCCGAGGTCCAGTAGACGTTGCCGGCGCAGTCGATCGTGCCGCCGTCCGGGCCGGCGATGTAGTTCACGAAGACGCTGCGGGCGCCGATGCTGCCGTCGGGCTGGACGGCGTACTTGTAGATCTTGTTTTCGGAGTAGGCGCCCACGTACAGTGCCGTCCCGTCCGGCGAGAGCGAGATGCCGTTGGGTTGGCGCAACTGGTCGTCGACGAGCGACACCTGCCCGTTGGCGACGCGGAAGACGCTGGTCCGCCCGCTCATCTGGTCCGGGCGGTTGCCGCGCTGGAAGTTCGGGTCGGTGAAGTAGACGACGCCGTCCGAGCGGACCGCCACGTCGTTGGGCGAGTTGAACGCCCGGCCCTGGTAGTTCGCTGCGACGGTGGTGCGCGCCCGGTCGCTGAGTCGGTACGAGGACACGTTCCGCTGGTCGTGGGTGGCCGCGACGAGCTGCTGCGCGTCGGCGCTGAGTGCCAGGCCGTTGCTGCCGGCGTTGGCGATGAACGTGTCGAAGGTCGCCGGAGGGGTGAACCGGCGGATCGTCGACGGCTGGACGTTGTACGGTCCGGTGCCTGCGGTCATGTCGGAAAAGAGCAGGTAGCCGCCGTCGGCGACCCAGACCGGCCCCTCGAGGAAGGTGAACCCGCCCTGGATGCGCGAGGCGGTCGGGGTGCTGGCCGGCAGCGGTTGCCCGTAGCTGACCCCTGTCGGGCAGACCCTGGGAGGGGCGCCGGGCGGGCCGGCGAGCGCGACGCGAGCGCTGACGTGCGCGGCGTTGGGGGCGGCACCGGCGGGTGGTGTGGCGGCGCTGACCGCGAGGCACAGGCCGGCCAGTGCGGCAATCGTGGGACGCCAGGTCATCGAATACTCCAATCGGCGTCGAGGGTGGCGATGGCCGGCGTGCGAGGTCGGTGGCTGGCACGGCGTGAGGGCGGGCCGTCGATGTGGGTATCCGGGAGCCTAAGTGACGAACCGGCGAGCCGCAGCGGGTTTTCGGCGCTGTTTCCGGAACAATCGACAAAGACGCTGGTCAATGCCGAAGAAATGTCCCGAAACGTTTTCGGTCCTACCTCCGCCAGCTCACCCTCGACCAGCTCCGCCAGCGCCATCGACTGAGACCGACACGGATGTCGGTCGTCCGCTCTACGGTGTGCCGGTGAACGCCGTCCAGACGTACCGATACCTTGCGCCGTCCGCTCTGCGTGCCGACGGTCTCGACCTCCAGACCAGCGGCGGCCCGGCGGCCAACCCGCGCTTCTTCTCCGGCTTCCTCACCACCCCCGCGGCCGCGGCGGCCGGGCTGCTCGCCGTGGCCGAGGTGGCCCGCACCCGCTACCACCAGCCGGTCAGCCCAGCGAGCCTTGATCCGGTGGTGACCGGCAGCAGGGAGCGGCTCCGATTCGAGTCCTTCTCCGGCTGCTGCGGGGTCTACGCCCGGATGGACGTGGTCCCCGCCGGCTTCGATGGTGAGATCGCCGGGCACGGCACCACGAACGTCGACGTCAACCCGCCGCTGCGTGAGGCCCTCGCCCGGGTGGGTGGCATCGACCCGCTGCACCTGGCCGTCGGCCCGGACGACCTCACCGTCTCTACTGTGGAGGGAGCGGTGGTCGAGCGGAAGGTCCCGCTGCCGGCACGGTGGATGCGGGGCTTCGCCGAGGTGCACGTCCTCACCGCCGGCTTCGAGCCACGCGCCGAGATCCCCGCCGCGGAGGCCACGGCGTTCCTGCGCCGGCTCCCCGGAGCCAGCGACCGCTCGGTGCTCTGGGCGGTGCCGGCCGGGCGTACCCTCCGGCTGACCTCCCGCCCGACGCCGGGGGCGGTCTGTCTGGCCGGCGCGGGGCGGCTCGCGGCCCTGCGCGGGCTGCTCCGGCACGCCCGCACCCTGCGGGTGTACGGCCCGGCGGTGCGCGCCGGCTCACCGGCCGTGCCGAGCACGTGGGAACTGGACACCGGCTCGCTGCGGCTGTCGCTGACCCTGTCGCCCGAACCGTACCGGGGCTTCTCCGGCGAGGGCGCGGCGCTGCTCGCGCTCGCCGGAGACGAGGTGATCGACGACGCGGAGCTGGTCGGCGCCCTGCTCTCCTGGGACCCGACGATCGACGTCGCCGCGCTCGCCGACGCCGCCGGCCTGTCCGACGACCGGGTCCGCGCGGCCCTGGCCCAGCTCGGCACCGCCGGACGGGTCGGCTACGACGTCGCCGACGCCGGGTACTTCCACCGGGTGATGCCGCACGACGCCGGCCGGGCCGAGCGGGACAACCCCCGGCTGGTCGGCGCCCGCACGCTTGTCGAGCAGGGCGCTGTCCGCCGCGACGGCGATCATGCCACGGTACGCAGCGGCGACGACGAGTACCGGGTCCGCCGGCTCCCGGACGGCAACCTCACCTGCACCTGCCGTTGGTGGGGAAAGTACCGGGGTCAGCGCGGCCCGTGCCGGCATGCCCTCGCGGTGTCCATGGTCGCCCAGGTGACGGCGTGATGGACCTCTTCGAGGCACTCGATCGCGGTGAGGTGACGACCGTCGGGTCGGCACTGCACGCCCTGGACGAGCCGGCACGACGAGCCCTCGGGGACGACCTGGTCGTCCACGTCCGGCAGGAGGACGACATCTGGCTGGGCCGCAGAACGACCGCGCTGGCGGTGGCCGCCGTGGGCACACTGAGCACCGCGACGAAGGTCGCCGCCCTGCTCGGCCGGAGGTTGGTCCTGTTGACGGATGTCGATCCCGAGCCGGTGGTCGCCGCGGCGCGGCAGCGGGGCGTGCCCTGGCTCGCCGACGTGGCGTACCGGCTGGCCGAGCGGCTGCCCCGCCGCCGCACGTGGGACGGTTGGCACTTCATCGCCGCGCTCCTGCTCGCGGAGAAGGTGCCGCCGCCGACCGGGGACGCGTTCGTCGCCGGCTGGGCGCAGTCACTGTGGTGGCAGCGGTCCTCCGACGGGCACCGCCGGGCGCCGCTGCTCGATGAGCTACGCGCCGACCCGTTCCTGGACGTGCTGGTGCCGCGCCTGTTCGAGGTCGACGGGATCGGCGTCGACCTGGGGTTCAGCGGTGCCGGGCAGCCGGTGCCCGCAGCGTTGGCCGCGCTGGCGACGGAGGGGCGCCTCGACCGCGCCGTGCTCCTGGACGGGGTCCTCGGCCGGTTGCTGCGCGGCGACCGACCGGGCGCGCTACGTCCGTTCCTCGCCCTGCACGAACAGCTCCGTCCCGGCCCGGACGAGGTGGCCACGCGGGTGAGCGGGTACCTGCGGTTGCTCGCCGACGGGCCGGGGCCGGTGGCGGGCGTCGCACAGCGGGCGCTGCGCGACGCGGCCAGTCAGGTGGATGTCGACTCGCTGCTGGACACCGCCCGGATCGTGTTGGGTCGACCGGAGAAGGCGCTGGTGCGCGCACAGCTGTCCTGGTTGGACCGGGTGGCCCGGCACCGCCCCGAGCGCCGCGCCGAAATCGCCGAGGTCCTCGCGTCGGGCACCGAACACCCGGCCGCCGACCTGCGCGACCGCGCGGCGGCCTTGGCGCAGCGCCACGGTCATCACCGGCTGGCGGCCACGGTCACCGTGGCGGTGGCCGGCGACGAACTGCCCCCGCCGGTGTCACCCGCGCCCGCGGCGTCGCCGATCACCGAGGTGGACGAGCTGGTCGAAGAGGTCTTCGGGCTCCTCACTCCGCGCCGGCCCGCGGCAACCCTGGAGCGGGTCCTCGACGGGCTGGTCCGGCTGGCCACCACCGACCGGGACCGGCTGGCTACCGCCCTGCTGCCGGTGCTGCGGCGGGGTGAGGTCGGTGCCTGGGACCACATGTGGTCCCAGTTCAACGTGCAGGTTCAACTCAACGGCGTCCTGCTGGCCGCCGCGCAGCCCGAGGCGGCCAGCCGCCGCGACCAGTGGTCAAGCATCCTCAGCCAGTTACTGACCCGAACGCTACGCCCGTTTCGGGGTCGATCGGCCGTCAAGCCGCCGCACCAGTCCGCGCTCACACTCGTCTACTGCGGCCGGCTCGCGGAGATCGGGCAGCGCCTCGACGGCCGAGACGACCCGGGGCTGCTGGCCGCACCGACAGGCGCCACCGGGGCCCTCGACCCGATCGCCCTCTACGAACGGCTGGCCGCGCTCGGCGACCGCCCGGTGTGGCGCTGGGACCTGACCCAGGCCCTGCTGCGCCTGCCCGCCGGTGTGGACGAGGCGCTTGCCGATCGCGCCGCCGCGCTGGGCAGCATGGCCGGTGACGAACTGGCGCGCTGGCTGCGCGGCGACACCCTACCGGCAACGGTCCAGCAGGTGGTCACTGTCGGCCGACGCGAGCGCAGACACACGTACGACTTCGGCTACGAAGGGCTCCCTGCTCGGCGCACCCTCGTCACCGGTACCCCTCCCGAGGGTGTGGCGGACCCGCTCGGGCTGCTCACCGTGCCGGCGCACCCGATCGGCCGAGGGCTGAGCGACTCGAGCAACCTGTGGCCGGCGCTGCTGCCGGGGCACCGGGGATTGGTCGCCGCCCACCTGTTGTCCGAGTTCGCAAGCGCCGCGCAGGAGAACGCCAAGGACGCCGCCACTATTCTGCCGGCAGTGGCCGAGTGCGCCGGAGCGGGCGGCCCGGCGCTCGACCTCGCGCTGGCGTACGGGCTGTGCGCCCGGCACGAGGTGGACCGAGTCGCCACCCTCGACGCGCTGCTGATGCTGGCGGCCGCGGGCGACCTCGATCCGCAGGGCGTCGGCGGCCAGTTGGGCGCGCTGGCCGCCGACGGGCAGGTGACACCGACCCGGGTGGTCACCCCGCTTCGCGACGCGATCGCCGCCGGTGCCCGGCTGACCGTCTGGCGGTTGCTCGCCGCCGCGCTGCCACCGATGCTGGCCGCGCCGAACCCGCCTCGCGGCACGCCTGACCTGCTGGCTCTGGGCGCCGAGACGGCCCGGGCCACCGGCGTGCGCATCGAGGTGCCGGGGCTGGCGGACGTGGTGGCACGCGGCGGCACAAGCCGGTTGGCGACCGAAGCGCGCAGACTCGCCACCGCACTGGCCACCTGACCCGCCGGGTCATCCGTACCGCAGCGGGGTTGCCGGGAGCGTGCCGTCCGGATCGTTTCAACGAACCTGATCCGTGGGTACGCCCTGCTGTGGGGCCGACTGACCGGTCGGCCGGCGCCGCGTGCCGAGCGGCCGGACTCTGCCACCGGCGTCCGGCTGTTGCTCGCGACCTTCGGCCTCATCGCGTTCGTCGTCGGCGTGCAGGGGCCGTTCACCCCGGACGGCTGAGGGTCACCGGCTCACGTGGTCGACGGTCGCGGCGCCCTGGTGCCCACGGCGCTGGCGATCAGGAGTATGACCGCCGGTAGGAAGGCGACACCGATGCCCAGCCCGAGCAGCAAACCCCATCCGGTGAGGACGAGGGCGGCCGCCAGATCGGCGACCAGGGTCAGCCGACCGGCCCGCTGTGCGAGGACGGGCAGCGACGCGGCGACGACGGGAACACCGAGCAGGTAGCCGGCTGCGGCGCCCGAGTCCGCCACAGTGAAGGGGATCAGCGCGGCGGCCACCAGCACGGTGATCGCCAGGGCCGACCATCTGAGCACCGACCGGGTGTCGGGCGGCTTGCGGAGCAGGATCACGAGACCGACGAGCAGGACGCCCACGCTTGCGCCGACGGTCGCCAGACCGGTCATACATGCCCTCCTCGACGGCCGGGCCAAGGCGTTCGATCGAAGACGGCGGATCGCCGTCTCCGCGTCCCACGATACGGCTCGTCCTCCAGCACAACTGGCCAGGCAGGTCTCAGTCGGCGTCCAGCACCTCCCGCAGCCGCGCGGCGAACTCCTCGGGCTTGCCCGCGTAGCCGAACTCACCGCCGAGGAACCCGCCGTGGTGGCTCGGGAACACCACGGCCTCCTGGCCGAGCAGCGCCGCGAGACCCAGCGCGGTGCGGGCGGTGTACGTGCCGGCCGACTCCTCGCCGACCGCGACCACGATGCGGGTGGGCGCGGCGGTCAGCACACCCGCGTCGGGGCGGTAGTCGGTGACCGCCCACGAGTTCTTCGACAGCAGCGGATCGTCGCGGCTGCCGTCGTCGTCGGCGGGCATGCCGAACATCGCCGGGTCGGGGGTTGGCTGGGCGAAGTAGGCGTCAGTGAACTCGCCCTGCCAGGACGTCATCGCGATGAACGCGGCCATCCCCGCACCCGCGCCCTTCGCCTGGTACGCCTCGTAGAAGCCGGCCCGGGCACGCTCGGCGGCCGTGGCGTCGGGGAGCACGGCGTTGATCGGCGGTTCGTGCGCCACCAGGGTGGCGACGTCGCCGGGGTGGGTGGCGACCAGTTCGAGCGCGGTGACCGCACCGCCGCTGCTCGCGAACAGGTCGACCGGGCCGACGTCGAGCGTCTCGATGAGCGTGTGCAGGTCGGCGGCCTGCTGCTGTGGCGTGTGGTCGGACCGACCGTCCGTGCGGACGCTGCGGCCCAGACCCCGGGGGTCGTAGGTGAGGACCGTGCGGTCCGTGAAGAGCGGGGCGAGCGCCCTGAAGCCCTCCGCCGCCATCGGCTGGCCGATCATGAGCAGCGCACGGTGGGCGCCGACGGGAGGTAGCGGGCCGCGGACGTCGTAGACCAGCTCGACGCCGGGTATGACCAGGGTGTGCGTCTGGATGTCCTGCATCGGACGAGACTACGACCGGCTGGCCGGTGTCGGGGTGTCCCGACAGCGGCGAGCCACGATTCTTCGACACGGCGTCTCTGTGCCGACCATGGCGGGATCAGTGGCGCGGCTGCCCGTCACCCCGGGGGACGGGCGGCGGCTGACGGAGCGCGTCGCCGATGATGCCGGGCATCCGCCGGGCCACCCCCGCGAGCAGATCCGCGACCTGCACCCGTGGATCGTCGCGGGAGTCGACCATCACCAGCCCGGCCAGTGGTGACACCCCGTTCGGCAGCGCCCCGGCCCGGTCGACGCCGGTCGCCGAAGCGTCGCCGTTGTCGGCCAACGCCCGTTGCAGGCGGGTCAGCCGGTCGGCCGTCAGGGCGCTCTGCTCGTCGTGCGTCACCAGCACCTGCCGCCGACCTCGGCTCCAGGACAGGACCGTCTCGGCAAGCGCCGGCAGCAGCGGTTCCAGCGGGGGAGGGACCGTGCGGTCGTCGGCGTCGAGCCGGGCCACCACGGCTCGCACGTGGCTCGGGCTGAGCCCGTCGAGGACGGCGTCGGCCGCCGCGCCGAGCCCGTGTCGGCGCAGCGCGTCCCGGGCCTGGAAGAACCGGCGCACGGTCTGGTCGACCGGCTGCCGCCGCTTCATCCGGACCAGGTCGACGAACGCCGACAGGAAGGCGGCCCAGTCACCTCCGGCCGGGCGTCCGGCGTCGTGCAGGGCGAGAGCGGCCGGATGGTGCTCGCGGGCGAGGCGGGTGCCCGCCGCGTACGACGGCTCGGTCAGCAGGAAGTCGACGATCCGGGTGACGAGGAAGAACTCCTTGTCGATGAGGTGGACGTGTGCCCGGCCGGACAGCGCCGCCAGGAACCACTCCAGCGCCTGGTCGGCACCGGAGCCGCGCAGGAACCGCCCCGACTTCAGCTCGTGCGGTGCGAACCGGAACCCGGACCGCAGGGCGGTGATGAGCGCTACCGCCTCGTCGGGGGCCAGGTCGACGCTCGCGTGCGTGATCACCGGGGCGGTCGAGTGCAGCAGGTTCGTGCCGGAGAACCCCGACTCGTCGCAGGCGATCTCGACGACGGCCCCGACGACCACCGCGCCGCCCGGCGGCAGCCCACCCTGAAGAGGTGACCTCACCGCCGGGCTCCCGCCATGCCGCCCATGGTCACCCGTGTGTCGGCAGAGGACAACCCGATTGCGTACGGGAGCTGTGCTTGCTTCCGATGGCCTTGAGGGCGCACGCGGAGCTGATGCACGGGGAGGTCGGCTGCCTGTGGCCGTACATCTGATGTATGTCCACCCGGTGTGGTCGTTGCCGGCGTCGTTCTGCCGGATCGCCCTGCGGAGGAGCGCCAGCCCACCGCTGCCCAACCGCCCATTCATCTTGCTGACCGGCCAGAGGGGCGTGACGTGCACCTGTCGATCGACCGTTGCCTATTCTGTGGGCCCGGAGTAACCTTCCCGAAACACATCAGATGTCTGGCGCGTCAAGGCCCGGCGTCGGCCTGCTCCGGCAGGGTCCCGGTTGGCCCCGCCAAGCGGATCCCCATGTCGAGTCCCATAGTTGTCCCGCTTCGGGGTGGCCGGACTGGTCACCGTTTGGAGGATCGATGTCAGACCTGACCCGTCGGCAAGCCCTCAAGATCGGCGCAGCCGGTGCGGGTGGCGCTCTCCTGCCGGTGCCCTGGACGGCCGTGGCCAAGGCGGACGCGGCGGCGCCGCCGCAGGTGTTGGCCGCCGGGGACCTCGCCCTCTGGTACGACGAGGGGGCCGGCACCGACTGGCTGCGGGCGCTTCCGATCGGCAACGGCCGGCTCGGCGCCATGGTCTTCGGCAACGTCGACACCGAGCGACTCCAGCTCAACGAGGACACCGTCTGGGCCGGCGGCCCGCACGACCCCAGCAACACCCGGGGCGCGGCGGCGTTGCCGGAGATCCGGCGGCTCGTCAACGCGAACCAGTGGACCCAGGCCCAGGATCTGATCAACCAGACCATGATGGGCAATCCCGGCGGTCAGCTCGCCTACCAGACCGTCGGCAACCTCCGGCTCGCCTTCGGCTCCGCAAGCGGCGCCTCGCAGTACGACCGGACCCTCGACCTGACCACCGCCACCGTCACGACGTCGTACGTGCTCAACGGTGTGCGGTACCAGCGGGAGGTGTTCGCCAGCGCACCGGACCAGGTCATCGCGGTGCGGCTGACCGCTGACCGTTCCGGCGCGATCAGCTTCACCGGCACGTTCGACAGCCCGCAGCGCACGTCGGTGTCCAGCCCGGACGGCAGCACGATCGGCCTGGACGGCATCTCCGGCAACATGGAGGGCGTCAACGGCCAGGTGCGTTTCCTCGCCCTGGCCAACGCCACCGTCAGCGGCGGCAGCGTGTCCAGCTCCGGCGGCACCCTGCGGGTGACCAACGCCAACAGCGTGGTCCTGCTGATCTCCATCGGGTCGAGCTACGTCAACTACCGCAACGTCGGCGGCGACTACCAGGGCATCGCCCGACAGCGCCTCACCGCCGCCCGGGCCAGCAGCTACGACCAGTTGCGCAGCCGGCACGTCGCCGACTACCAGGCGCTGTTCGGTCGGGTCACTCTCGACCTGGGCCGCACGTCGGCAGCCGACCAGACGACGGACGTCCGGATCGCCCAGCACAACAGCGTGAACGACCCGCAGTTCTCCACGCTGCTGTTCCAGTACGGCCGCTACCTGCTGATCTCGTCCTCGCGGCCCGGCACCCAACCGGCCAACCTCCAGGGCATCTGGAACGACTCGCTGGCTCCGGCGTGGGACTCGAAGTACACGATCAACGCCAACCTGCCGATGAACTACTGGCCGGCCAACACGACGAACCTGGCCGAGTGCCACAACCCGGTCTTCGACATGGTCCGAGACCTCGCCGTCGCCGGGGCGCGGACCGCCCAGGTGCAGTACGGCTCCGCCAGTGGCTGGGTCACCCACCACAACACCGACGCATGGCGGGCCACCGCCGTGGTGGACGGCGCGTTCTGGGGGATGTGGCAGACCGGCGGCGCCTGGCTGTCCACGTTGATCTGGGACCACTACCTGTTCAACGGCGACATCGAGTTCCTGCGGACGAACTACCCGGCCATGAAGGGTGCGGCCCAGTTCTTCCTCAACACCCTGGTGACCGAGCCGACCCTCGGTTACCTGGTGACCAACCCGTCGAACTCGCCAGAGCTGAGCCACCACTCGAACGCCAGCGTGTGCGCCGGCCCCACGATGGACAACCAGATCCTGCGGGACCTGTTCGACGGCGTCGCCCGGGCCAGCGAGATCCTCAACGTGGACAGCACCTTCCGGGCCCAGGTGCGGGCCACCCGGGACCGACTCCCCCCGATGAAGGTCGGCTCGCGCGGCAACATCATGGAGTGGCTCTACGACTGGACGGAGACCGAGCAGTACCACCGGCACATCTCGCACCTGTACGGGCTGGCGCCCAGCAACCAGATCACCAAGCGCGGCACCCCGCAGTTGTTCGAGGCGGCCCGGCGGACCCTGGCGCTGCGCGGCGACGACGGCACGGGCTGGTCGCTGGCCTGGAAAATCAACTTCTGGGCGCGGATGGAGGAGGGCAAGCGGGCGCACGACCTGATCCGTTACCTTGCCACCACCGCGCGACTCGCGCCCAACATGTTCGACCTGCACCCACCGTTCCAGATCGACGGCAACTTCGGTGCCACCGCCGGCATCGCCGAGATGCTGTTGCAGAGCCACATCGGTGAGCTGCACGTCCTACCCGCGCTGCCGCCGGCCTGGCCGAGCGGGCGGGTGACCGGCCTCCGTGGTCGTGGTGGGCACACGGTAAGCATCACCTGGGCGAGCGGTGTGGCCACCGAGATCCTCGTCCGACCGGACCGGGCCGGCACCGTCCGCCTGCGTTCCCGGATCCTGACCGGCACCGTCACCGTGGTCGACACCGCCGACGGTACGGCGGCCCGGGTCACCCGGATCGAGTCCGACCTGATCGAGGTCACCGTGCAGGCCGGGCGCACCTACCGGGTCACCAGTTCCGGTGCCACCACACCGACGTTGGACCAGAGCTTCACCAACGTCGGCATCACCAACGACAGCAACACCAACGTCGGGAACTTCGACGGCAACGGGGCCACCCTCTCCGCGCAGGCCCTGACGTCGGCCGGCGCCAGCCCGGGCGCCACGATCAGCCGCAACGGGGTGACCTTCCGGTGGCCCAACGTCAGCTCCGGGGTCGCCGACAACGCCATCGCCTCCGGCCAGACCATCGGCATCACCGGCACCGGCAGCACGCTTGGCTTCCTGCTGACCGGCACGTACGGCGCGGTGTCCGGCACCGGCACGGTGGTCTACGCCGACGGCACCCGGCAGACGTTCACGCTGAGCAGCCCCGACTGGTACGGCGGGCCGCACTCCGGGGGGACCGCGGCGATCGTGTCCGCGTACCAGAACCGGCCCAACAACGGCCGCCAGGCCACCGCCGCCTGCATCTACTACGTCGGTGTCGGGTTGCAGAGCAAGGCGGTCACGTCGGTCGTGCTGCCCAACATCAGTGCCCGGCCGGCGACGAACGTGCCGACCATGCACATCTTCGCCATGGCGATCGGGGGCTGACGACAACCGATCCTGCTCGGGGGAGCACGACCGGGCCCGTCCTACCTGGGGACGGGCCCGGTCGCGGTTGTCGGTGCCGGGTGCCTCCCGGCCTGGCCGGCCACAGCACGTCGGCGGTCAGGGCAGCCGCGAGCCCTCGTTCACCAGCAACCCGGCCTTCGTGACGTCGGCGGTCAGCGTCTGCGAGCCGAGGTAGCGGTAGACGCTCCCGTCGCTGGAGTAGTAGGCCGTGTAGCTGTACCCGATCTTGGTCAGTCGGTGCAGGACCTCAGCCTTTGGCTCTGATCATTGGCCGAGCTGAATCCTGCGTGCCTCGCTCGGTCTGGCGCGAGGAGACGTGCATCGTGGGGCTCACGAATCTTGAGTCGGCCCTTGCCGTAAGTCCGTGGGTGGCGGCAGCCTTCGCCGTGCCTGTTGCGGGCGGTCCGATCCGGTGGGTGTGCAACCGAGGCGGTCCGGTTCTCGCGTGACGGCTCAAGTCGTATCGGCGGGCATCCCCCGCATGGGTCGATCGCTCGATGGTCAGTAGCGCCAGCGGCCACGGTCAGACCAGGAACTCTTCCCGCATCCGCGCGCCCAGGTTGATTCCACCGACAGCCCGGGGGCCGGCCGGATCGTGCACGGCGACGGTGTTGTTGCGACGCATCAGCTCGCGGACGGCGGGCGGCAGTCGCGGCGGGTCGTCCATGGCCACGAGGACCTGCCCGGCGCTGATGATCAGTCGATCGGCCAGGGTTGCGGCGTCGGTGTCCACCCGCACCCGGCCGTACTCCCAGCCCGCGGTGGTGAGGTCGAGCACCTCGAACACGCGGGTCAGCAGGGGGTTCGGGTCGGTCACCTTGTCGAGCCGAGGGGCCCGGGCGCCGACCACCGTGACAGCGGCGGCCACCTGCGCGTACGGGTGGAAGCCGCAGGGCAACGCGAACAGCGGCCAGCGCAGGGCCGGGCCCGCCTCCTTCCACAGCGGCCGGTAGTTGCGGCGGTGCACCAGCAGTCGTCGGCCGGTCCGTCGGTGGATCTCCTGAGCCTGGGCCTGAAGGTCCACGTGAGCCTCGTCGGCGACCTGACTCACGATCCGGGTCGCCACCACCAGGCCGTCGTCGCTATCGAGTGAACCGGTGAGCGCGTCGACCTGGTCGTTGAACCGGACCCGCGCGTGCGGACCGTAGCGGGACTGGACGTCATGCAGTAGCGCCTGCTGGCGTCCCGGGTCGAGCTGGACCCGCCTCCCGCCCAGCAACCGACGGAGCCAACGCATGTCGCCTCGATTCAGCAGAGCCGTCGCGGACGGCGGCAATGCTAGTGCGTCGGCCCTCGCTCATGTTCCCAAGGGGGGTCGATCCAATCCGCACTCGCGGCCGGCGGTCACCGATGGCCAACCACTGCCACAACCTGGCGCACGCCGACGCCGGGATGACACTGCATCTGATGTACTCGTGATCGCTGGTGCCGGTACTTTTCTGTCATGACTGAGGACACCTTCCGCTCGGTGGAGATCGAGCGCACCAGCCTGGGCAACTACGTCGTGCGGAACGTCCGTGGCGGCTCGGTGTCGTTGGGCACGGGTGAGGACGGCAGTTTCACGCCGGTGGAGTTGCTGCTGGCGGCCATCGGCGGCTGCACCGCGGTGGACGTGGACCACATCACCAGCCGCCGTGCCGAGCCGACCGGGTTCACCGTCGCCGTCACCGGCGACAAGACCCGGGACGAGGCCGGCGGGAACCGCATGCGCAACCTGCGGGTCGAGTTCACCGTGACGTTCCCCGACGGCGCGGACGGCGACCAGGCCCGTGCGGCGCTTCCCCGGTCGCTGCAGCAGTCGCACGATCGGTTGTGCACCGTCTCCCGTACCGTCGAGCTCGGCACTCCCGTCGCGATGGTCGAGGCGTCCGGGTCCGGCGAAGACTGATCGTTGCTGAGCACGGCTACTCAGGTTCCGTGCGGCCCGTCGGGTGAGGATGACGGCATGCGTCGACTACTGGTGCCACTGCTGGCCGTCCTCGCCGTGGCGGTGGCGTGCGCCGAGCCGAACACTCAGCCGACTCGCCCGAACCCGACGGTCGCGCAGCCGGCGCCCACCGAACTGCTCGCCGACGGCAGCGTCCCGTGGGCCGACCTGAAGATCACGGACGAGGACCTCAACGGCCCGCCGGCCGCGCCGAGGAAGCCGGCCACCGGCAGTCAGCCGTGCCGTGCGGAGCAGCTCTCCGGCCGGCTCACCCGCTGGACGCGGCCGGGCAACGGCGGCGAGGAGCCTCGCGGTGCGGACGCCGCCCTCGGCAAGCTCATCGGCGCAGTTGACGTACGGAACGTGTCGACGGTGGAGTGCACCCTGCGGGGCGAGGTGCCCACCACCATGCTCGCCGGTGGCCGCGAGATCCCGATGCTCTACACCCACGACATCGACGAAGAGGGCCGCAGCCGGGTGGTCGCCGTGCCGGCCGGTGGCAACGCCAGCCTGCGCCTGGACTGGTCCGGACCGTTCTGTCGGCCGACCGTCGGGCCGTTGGAGCTCGCGATCGAGTTGCCGCACGACGGCGGCACCCTGCGCGCGCCGGTCACCGCCGACGATCGTCCGACCTGCCCGCAGGGGGAGGGGGTGAACCCCCGCGCCCGGGCGACGCTCTCCGCGAGCGGATTCACCGAGCCGGCGGTGCTGTCGAGGCCTCCGTCCTCGCCGTTGGACCAGCTCACCGTCGCCGTCCGGGGGCCGTCGACCGCCGCCGCCGGTTCGCGGCTCACCTACCGGGTGACGCTCGGCAACCCGACCGACGGTCCTCTCGCGCTCGACCCCTGCCCGGGTTATCTGGTGGAGCTGTTCTCGCTCGGCGACGCCACCAACGACGCGGTGAACTCGGCCCAGCTGTACCGGTTGAACTGTCGACCGCTCACGCGGCTACCCGCCGGCGGCAGCGCGGTGTTCGAGATGGTCGCCGAGGTGCCGGCCTCGATGCGTGCCGGGCGCGAGCTGACGGTGACCTGGAAGTTCTACCTGCCGCACTACGTGGAGCGGGGCGACCAGTTCGGTGCCATCACCCTCACGATCGCCTGAGCTGTGTCGCTCCGCCACATCGGGGGAGGTAGCCGAAACCGCAAGCAGGGAATCGATGCATGTTGATGGTGTGGGAGCGCTCCCGTAACATACCTGTCGCGGCCTGTTAACGCTCACAATCAGTCACTGAGCGACGACCACCACCAATGTCAGGGCCGCCGTCCCGCGAGGAGGGTGCTATATGGGCAGATCCAGAGCCACGAATGTCGGTGTGGTTGCGGCCGGCGTCGGCCTACTGCTGTCGTCGACAGTTGTCGCGGCGCTGCCGGCCGGCGCTGCGGCTGAGGGTTGTTCGGTGAGCTACGCCGTGTCGTCGCAGTGGCAGGGCGGCTTCGGTGCCAACGTGGCGATCACGAACCTGGGCGACCCGTTGAGCAGCTGGACGTTGACCTGGTCATACGGCGCCGGGCAGACGGTGACGCAGGCATG
Source organism: Micromonospora sp. NPDC003944 (assembly GCF_053605225.1). NCBI lineage: Bacteria > Bacillati > Actinomycetota > Actinomycetes > Micromonosporales > Micromonosporaceae > Micromonospora > Micromonospora sp. NPDC003944. The sequence goes on along the minus strand of NZ_JBSGIV010000002.1, from coordinate 675 downwards.
GAACACGTCGCTGACCCAGAGCGGGTCCGCGGTGACGGCGAAGAACGTGGCTTACAACGGTTCGATCCCGACCAACGGCACGGTGTCGTTCGGGTTCAACGGGTCCTGGACCGGCAGCAACCCGGCGCCGACGAGCTTCGCCCTGAACGGTGTGACGTGCACCGGCGGCACGACGAACCCGCCCACGACTCCGCCGCCCACCACCCCGCCACCGACCGACCCGCCGCCCACGACTCCGCCGCCGACCCAGACGTGTGACCTCCCGTCGACGTACCGCTGGTCCTCCACGGGGGTGTTGGCGCAGCCGCGGTCGGGTTGGGTGTCGTTGAAGGACTTCACCGTCGCCCCGTACAACGGCCAGCAGTTGGTCTACGCCACCACCCACGACACCGGGACCAGGTGGGGTTCGATGAACTTCAGCCTCTTCACCAACTACTCGCAGATGGCCTCGGCCAGCCAGAACGCGATGAACAACGCGACGGTCGCGCCGTCGTTGTTCTACTTCGCCCCGCGCAACATCTGGGTGCTCGCCTATCAGTGGGGTGGGCCGGCGTTCTCGTACCGGACCTCGTCCGACCCTACCAACCCGAACGGCTGGTCGTCGCCGCAGACGTTGTTCAGCGGAAGCATCACCGGCTCGGGCACCGGCCCGATCGACCAGGCGGTCATCGGTGA